>JAYTGA010000146.1:0-1545 GCA_043733905.1 Segetibacter sp. | reverse complement strand
AAGGAGGAATTATATAACTTAAACAACCGATTACATCTAAAATGATGCATGTTTTTAAATTGGGAAGAAATGTTTTTTTCATTGAGGTTTTTTAATCATCTATGTAAACAAATCACTTTCCAAATTATCATTTTGCTATTTTGGCACCCCCATATACTTATGTTTTAACTTTTACGTTTCTATTTAGGCTTGAATGCCCGCTGAAATAGCGTACCTTCGCCGACTTAAAAACAACCTTCAAGTTGTTAACCGTAAGCCTTAGCCTTTTGCTTTGCCGTTGTTTTCATCTTGAAGTGTAACAAAAATAAAAATGGACATTAGAAACATCGCAATTATAGCGCACGTTGATCACGGTAAAACGACATTGGTAGATAAAATTCTGCATAGCACAAACATTTTCAGGGATAACCAGGAAACCGGCGACCTGATAATGGATAGCAACGATCTTGAAAGAGAAAGAGGCATTACCATTTTTAGTAAGAACATCTCTGTAATGTATAAAGGTGTTAAGATAAATGTTATCGATACTCCTGGTCACGCCGATTTTGGTGGTGAGGTAGAAAGGGTTTTAAAAATGGCTGATGGTGTTTTGTTGTTGGTAGATGCTTTTGAAGGCCCAATGCCGCAAACACGTTTCGTGTTGCAGAAAGCTTTGCAATTAAATCTTCACCCGATTGTTGTGATAAATAAAGTTGATAAGCCAAATTGTCGTCCGGATGAAGTGCATGATGCAGTTTTTGAATTGTTTTTCAATTTGGATGCAACTGAAGAGCAGCTTGATTTTCCAACGATCTATGGTTCCAGCAAAAATGGCTGGATGAATATTACAAATACACAAACTGATAATATTTTTCCATTACTGGATACGATCCTTGAGAAGGTACCGCCTCCAAGTGTGAGTGAAGGAACTTTGCAATTGCAAATTACTTCGTTGGATTATTCTTCTTTCCTGGGAAGGATCGCAGTGGGAAGAATTGCAAGAGGAACAATAAAAGATGGTCAGCCAATTTCATTGATGAAGCTGGATGGTAAAGTGGTAAAGAGCCGTGTTAAAGAATTATATGTTTTTGAGGGTCTTGGTAAAAAGAAAGTTACTGAAGTAAGTGCAGGAGATATTTGTGCGGTAGTAGGAATTGAAGGATTCAACATTGGTGAGACGATCGCTGATTTTGAAAACCCTGAAGCATTGCCTGTTACAAGTGTGGATGAGCCAACTATGAACATGCAGTTCAGTATTAACAACTCGCCTTTCTTTGGTAAGGATGGAAAGTTTGTTACTTCAAGACATTTAAAAGATCGTTTAGAAAAAGAGCTTGAAAAAAATCTTGCATTAAGAGTTAGTGATACAGGAAGCGCCGATAGTTTCATGGTTTATGGAAGAGGAATTTTGCATTTAAGTATTTTGGTAGAAACAATGCGACGTGAAGGTTTTGAAATTACAATCGGGCAACCGCAGGTAATTACAAAAGAGATCAATGGCAAAAAATGTGAGCCTTATGAAAATCTTGTAGTAGATGTTCCTGCAGAATACAGCGGAAAAGTTAT
>JAYTGA010000145.1:0-6068 GCA_043733905.1 Segetibacter sp. | reverse complement strand
CTTCAGTTTTTTAAATCATTCAACCTCTTGTTCAGCATTTTTGAGAATCGGACAGCTCCGTCTTTATTCAAATGATCGCAATCAAAAAATGCTTGTTTTACAAAAGAATTGTCGTGGGAATAATCCCAATAATCAATGCTATATTTTTTGCAAAGCAAATGAATGTCTGACTCGTTTTGATCTAAGACATTAGAATCTAAAAACACATTGTACTCTTTGAACGTAGGCGCGGCAAAGAGGATAGGAGTAATGTTGCGGGATTTTAAAAATGCAATAAAATCTTCCAGGTCTTTAATGATTTCATTTTTCTCCACAGACTTCAAAACCAAGTCTGATGTAGCTTTGGCTCTCTTTTGATAAGTTCGTTCATTAAACACAGCCACTTTTCCGATGTAAGAAAGATAGCCTTTATACATTATCTTATCAGGGTCCTGATTGTTGGATTTTTTATACCAATCCTTTATTTCTTTTCGCATCAGAGAAATGGAAAGTTTGGGGCCATAGCCAAATAAAAACGGTGAGATGTTTTCTAAAAAGTAGCTTTTGTTTTTGTACTTCAACCCGCTTGCATAGTAGAGCCATTTGTCCCTTGCGCCCTGTGTGGATGAATAAAGGGAATGATAATCTACACTGATGAACACAAACCAAAGGTGAGGCAACCGGTTGATAAAGGAAAGCGTTAGACGCTTATCAAAATACAAAGTTTGTCCCGAATTTGCTAAGTTGTAAGTATATAATGAAAACTGTTTTGGATCAACCCCGTAGGTTGCATGTGAGTTGCCAAGGATCAATACTTCAACTGAGTCTTTGCTTTTTTCAAGACCACTTATTTTTTGTTTGTACAAAGATTGGACATTGCGAAGCCAGGCATCCGATAATAAAATCAGTGCAGCGGGAATGAGGAAAAACAACAGTAACTGTTTGGTGAAGTACTTCATTGGCTGCTAAAACTGGAAATAAATAAATGGTTGGTTGCCACCCTGAAAATAAAGAATCAAGCTAATAACAAGATAATAGAAACTCCACCGGACAGGCTTGGGCCATTTCATTTGCAAATGAGCAATGGCATATTGCTGCTCTCTTCCCATCCATTCAATCACAATGAATATTACTGTTAACACAAATAGTTTTCCGGGTAAGAGAGATGGAACACTCAGCAATGTTGGCGAGAACATGCCGTGGATGTATTGAAAAGCCTGACCTAAGCTTTCTGCCCTGAAAAATATCCAGGCAAAAGTTGTAAGGCCAAACACAATCAGGATGTCAATCATTTCCTTAAACGAAGGAAAGCGTTTGCCAGCAGCTACCATTCCCAGGTTGTTTCTGTTGAAACCAAAAATGATGGAGGGTAAAATGTAGAGTACATTCAACAGACCCCATACTAAAAATGTCCAGTTGGCACCATGCCACAATGCACTGATCAGAAACACGATTGTTATTTTGCTCACCTTTTTACCAACACTGCCTTTGCTGCCGCCCATTGGGATGTACACATAATCCCTGAACCATGTGGTGAGGGAAATATGCCACCGCCTCCAGAACTCTGCAATGCTTCTTGAAAAATATGGGTAGGCAAAATTTCGCAACAACTCAATGCCAAACAGCCTTGCTGTGCCAATGGCTATGTCGGAGTAGCCGGAGAAGTCGCCATAAATTTGAAAGGCAAAAAACACTGCGCCCAGCACAAGTGTGCTTCCCGAATAGTCTGCCGGGTGGCTGAATATCATGTTGGCATAAACTGCACATTGGTCTGCGATCACTATTTTTTTAAACAAACCCCACAAGATTTGTTTAAGTCCATCCACCGCCTGTGCGTATTGGAAAGTTCGCCTCTTTTTTACCTGCGGAAGAAGATGTGTCGCTCTTTCTATTGGCCCTGCAACAAGCAGTGGAAAGAAGCTGACAAAGACTGCATAACTAATAAAATTCTTTTCTGCTTTTACCCTGTTTTTATACACATCAATCACATAGGACAAACCATGGAAAGTATAAAAAGAAATGCCGACCGGCAAGATGACATTGAGGGTCCAAGGGTTGATGTGAAAGCCGGACTGTGCTACTGCGGATGCAAATGAAGCCGCAAAAAAATTATAGTATTTGAAAACGGCAAGCAAGCCAACATTGATGCTGATACTCAGCCAAAGCCAGGCTTTCTTTGTGTGATTTTTATTACCGTTGCTAATCATTAGCCCCGAACAAAAATCAAGTAAAGTGGAGAAAACAAGAAGGAATAAAAACCGCCAGTCCCAGCAAGCATAGAAATAATAACTAACCACCAGCAGCAAAACATTCTGACGTTGCAGACATTTGCCGAAGGCGAACCAATAAAGCACAAACACCACCGGCAGGAACAACGCAAAATGGAGTGAATTAAACAGCATCAGCGGAAGGGATTGGCAAGGTAATAAACCGGGTGAGTGTTATTTACTTCATTCATTTTTGTTTGGCAAAGAAGAAGCTGAAACCACTGCTGCCGCTGCTTTAGGGGAACCTTTGTGCTTGTCAAAAAACAACATTTTAATAGCCACGAGCATGAGCGTAACAGCAAATATTTTCTTTAGCTTTTCCTCGTCCATGGACAGTGCCAGCTTGCTGCCAAAGTAGCCACCCGCAAGGAAGGCAAGCGACACAATGAGAGCCGTGCTGATGTGAATATGCCCTTGTTTGTAATAATTCATGACTGCAAAAATGCCGACCGGCAGCAGCAAAATAGCCAGCGAGGTGCCTTGTGCTTCCTTCTGTGTTAATCCCAGCACCAGCACGAGACATGGAACAATGATAATGCCTCCGCCTATGCCAACAAGACCGCTCAGTATGCCGGCAGCTAATCCAACTAACATTAGGAGTATGATGGTTTGTGCAGACATAAATTGTTTGTTTTTAAGGGTAAGAAAAGTGTTACAAAACAAGTCTATTTAAAGAGATTTTTATAAGCAGCAATGGCATCTTCTATTATTTTCAGGGCAACGGTTTTGTCCTGAAACTCTTCCACAACCACTGTTTTATTTTCCAGTCTTTTATATTCTTCAAAGAAATGACGGAGTTCGCCAAAGAAATGCTTAGGCAGTTCTTCAATGTTGTTGATGTAATTAATGGAAGGATCGTGTGCAGCCACGGCAATGATTTTATCATCCGCATCGCCCTGGTCTATCATCTGCATCACACCTATCACCTTGGCAGTCACCAGGCAGAGCGGCTGAATGCTCAGGCTCGACAAAACTAAAATATCAAGCGGGTCTTTGTCATCGCCATAGGTCTGCGGAATGAAGCCATAGTTGGTGGGGTAGTAGAACGATGAGTAAATGACCCTGTCCAGCCGCAGCAGGCCACTGGGCTTGTCTATTTCATATTTAGCCCGGGAACCCTGCGGTATTTCAATGACGGCATTCACCACTCTTGGAGCCTGTTCGCCGGTCTCTACACCATGCCAGGGATGCAGAACGTTTGTTAACTTTTCCATAGCTTAATAAAATTGTGAGGGTACTTTTAACGTGAAATAAAAAAACCTGCAAATGCCGCCAACATGCCACACAACACACTTGCCGCTGCATAACTGACTGCTGCAATATTACGATTTTGCTGTAGCAACTGCACACATTCCAGGCTGAAAGCCGAAAACGTAGTAAAGCCGCCGCAAACACCTGTTGCCAAAAACAATTGCCATTCGGCAAACGACCCGTTTTTTGAACCAAAGCCTACCACAAGGCCAATGAGCAAGCTGCCCGCAACATTAATGAGAAGTGTGGCAAAAGGAAACGACTGATTGCCCCAGGCCTGGTAAACAAGGTAGCGCAGAATGCTGCCCATCATGCCTCCCAGTCCTACTATCAGTATGTTTCTAATCAAATTCATAGCAAATCATTTCTTTGCAAACCCGCATTTGTTTATGTCAGCATTTTGCAACTTTTTTCTTTTCCCCTAACTTTTTATCTCTTATCTTCCACTCAACACTTAACACTTAACACCTAACACTTCATACCTCATAGTTTATAGCTCATAGTTAACTCACAGGTTCCCCGAAAAGGTATATTTAAAATCAACTTTCCAATGCCCGTCATATTTAACCACCTTTAGTTTTTGCGGCATTTTTTTATATGAATTGCTAAACACAATGACCGTTACACTGTCAGCCACCACATCGTCCACTTCGGCAATGTTGATGGATGCCTTTGCAAACGATGCCTTTTCTTCCTCGCTGATTTTGCTAAAATCTTTGCTCCATTTGTCTAACCAGAATGTGTTGTCATTGTCGGCCAGCATGTAGCGGCTGGCAGAGTTAAATTTCCCCTGCAATGATAGTTGAATGAACTCCCGGCCCGCATCCAAGGCGTTCTCGGGTTCGTGATATTGATCTTCTTTGTTTTTACAGGCAAATAACAACAACAAACCCGCAATCAGCAACCAGTTTTTCATGGAAAAAATGTTATGCGATAAAGGTAGGGAAATGTGGGGGATGTGGCGGAGAGGGTAGTGCTTAATACTTTCTTTTAAGCTGACTTCTTAATTGAAGAAAATAGGAAACCATCATGAATACATTCTTGAATGTAGGTGAATACTTCAAGAAGTGAGTCTTTTGTAAGCCGTGGATAATTTTCTAAAATTTGAGTTTCACTCCAGCCTTGCGCAAGCAGTCCAATAATATGTTCGACAGACAAACGTGTACCTTTTATTGTTGGTTTGCCAAGCAAAATTTCTTTATCAGATACAATATAATCTCTCCAATTCATAAACAAATTTAATGAGTTTTAGATTTTAAAATAATGTTTTCAATTAAGTCTGGTTGCCCTCATACCAAGCAAAGGATGACAGCAAACTTTTCTGTTTGCCCTCATGTAATATGTAGAAGTCTTTAGTAAACGAAATTATTAAGGGTTTTTTGGGGAAATGAATACTATTAAAGGAGTATTATTTTGGGGAAAATGTTTTGTGGGGTGGGGAGTTGGGGGTATTTTTGAGGGAGTTGTGAAGCTTTATATGCAAGCTAAACTCTGTTTAATTATCGCTATCAGAAAATAAATGATGCCGTGGAAGGGTTTAGCTTTTACCGTAATGACTACAAATCTTTAAATGAAATTCTCCTTATTAATATTTTTTGTGATAGTTGTGATGGAGGGAAAGTCTCAATTTAAGAAACCTGAAATTTTTTTCCCTTCAAAAGAGGACACAATTACAAAATCCCAAAGCCTTCTAACATTAAGAAGAAATGTAGATTTAGTAATTGCTTATAGAAGATATACAACGTGGAACTCAATGGAACCTTATAATGTTATTGCTTTAAACAAAAATGTTCTTAAAAGCTTTAAATTTTCCTTACCAGATTTACTTGTGCTGCAAGTTAAAAATACGGATACTTTACGGTCTATTTTAAAACTGTTTTATGATTATGAGCTATTTGCAATGACCAATACAGACAAATGGATGGAGACTTGTAAAAATTCTGTTCCAAGTTGTGGAGATTGCAATGAATATGATTTTGTAATTATGGTAAAAGATAAAGTTAAGCGGCTTTATTTCTATGCACCAGAAATTTATGTTAGTTACTGCCCAATAATAAAAGAAAATGAAAGAATAATTAGTTTAATAAACATCTTGTGGAAATAAGTATTTCTAGGGTATTCTTTTTAAGCTTTTTGCGCAAGCAGAGACCACAGTTTGGGTAACTGTTACCAGAAATAAATGATGCCGTGAAAGGGCTTAACTTCAGCTCAGTTGTAATATTAATAATTGCGTTAGCAATTTTATAAGAAGACTTTAGGCGGGAGTAAAAGAAATAATTTCAATATAAATTCATAATGTTTAAAAAAACATTTTTTTTCTTTTATTAATAGTAAGTTTATCTTCTTGTGAAGATTTTGAAAAAGATTATTATGAAAAGATTAGTGGAATAAAATTTCCTAATAGTTTTAATGTAATTGAGACTGTTGATAATGGCGAATTTGTTACTACAACATCATTTAAGGTTGACAGCACAATGTCATCAACTTAAGCCCTAAACCGGTTTATAGCACATATAATATTTCCGTTTATTCTGGTGATTTCGTTTAAATTTTCTTCCTGGTCTGATGGGT
>JAYTGA010000144.1:0-31418 GCA_043733905.1 Segetibacter sp. | reverse complement strand
CTTCAGTTTTTTAAATCATTCAACCTCTTGTTCAGCATTTTTGAGAATCGGACAGCTCCGTCTTTATTCAAATGATCGCAATCAAAAAATGCTTGTTTTTCAAAAGAATTGTCGTGGGAATAATCCCAATAATCAATGCTATATTTTTTGCAAAGCAAATAAATGTCTGACTCGTTTTGTTGTAAAACATTGGAATCTAAAAACACATTGTACTCTTTGAAAGTAGGCGCGGCAAAGAGGATAGGAGTGATGTTGCGGGATTTTAAAAATGCAATAAAATCTTCCAGGTCTTTAATGATTTCATTTTTCTCCACAGACTTCAAAACCAAGTCTGATGTAGCTTTAGCTCTCTTTTTATAAGTTCGTTCATTAAACACAGCCACTTTTCCGATGTAAGAAAGATAGCCTTTGTACATTAGCTTATCAGGATCCTGATTGTTTGATTTTTTATACCGATCTTTTATTTCTTTTTGCATCAGAGAAATGGAAAGTTTGGGGCCATAGCCAAATAAAAACGGTGAAATGTTTTCTAAAAAGTAGCTCTTGTTTTTGTACTTCAACCCGCTTGCATAGTAGAGCCATTTTGTCCCTTGCTCCCTGTGTGGATGAATAAAGGGAATGATAATCTACACTGATGAACACAAACCGAAGGTGAGGCAACCGGTTGATGAATGAAAGCGTTAGAAGCTTATCAAAATACAAAGTCTGTTTATTTAAAAAAAATCCTGAAATGGAAAATGGCTACAATGATTTTAATAAAATAAAATCATGCAGGAATATGTCAATAAAAAAAAGCGGAGAAAACTTTCCGCTTTTTTTTTAATTGAAATCATGTTTTTTGCTCCTACAGGTGCATTCTTTCTTTTTTTGCCAGCAGTTCTTCCACTGTTTCCACATACATTTCGTCGGGCACGCAGCAGTCCACGGGGCATACGGCGGCGCATTGCGGCTCTTCGTGAAAACCCTGGCACTCTGTGCATTTGTTTGGGGTAATGTAATAAGTATCCACAGCTACAGGTGCCATACGCTGATCGGCTGATACGACTGTGCCATCGAGCAGTGTAAAGGAGCCTTTTAGTGATGTTCCATCATTCATAGACCACTCCACGCCGCCTTCGAAAATGGCGTTGTTAGGGCATTCCGGCTCGCAGGCACCGCAGTTAATACATTCATCTGTTATTTTAATTGCCATTGGTTCAAATGTTTTATTGGTGTTTAATCCTTGTACTTTTGCGCTGCAAAAATAAGGGTCGGCAATGATTTTACAACATCGGATAGATTTATTGGTGCAGTTGGGCAAATACATGCAAAACAACAGCCACGAATGGCAATCGGTCAAAGAGCAGGGAAGCAGGGCTAATCCATGGTTTGCGCCTGAGTTTATTGAAATGGCTTCACAAAATATAGCTAGTCAGTTTTTGCAAAAAGAAAAGCTGGAACAATGGACAAACAGCTACAATATTCCTTCGGAAAATGTGCGGCCTGTGACGGTGGGTGTGGTCATGGCTGGTAACCTGCCAATGGTTGGCTTTCACGACATGTTGTGTGTGTTTGTAGCGGGGCAAAAGCAGTTCATTAAACCTTCGTCGAAAGATGAAGTGCTAATAAAACATTTGGTGATGGTGATGACGGAGTTGCACCCGCCACTTGCAGAGCTGATTTCTTTTGCTGACAACCTAAAAGGCTGCGATGCGTACATTGCCACGGGCAGCAACAATACAAGTCGTTATTTTGATTATTATTTTGGAAAATATCCCCACATCATTCGGCGCAACAGAACGAGTGTAGCTGTGCTGTACGGCGATGAAACCCCTGAAGAACTTGACAGGTTGTCCGATGATCTCCTCACTTATTTTGGCCTTGGCTGCCGCAATGTGACAAAGCTTTATGTGCCTGAAAACTACAATTTTGAATCATTGCTCAATGCACTGAATAAATATGAACACTATAGCGATTTTCACAAGTACCGCCACAACTACGACTATCAACTGGCTCTGCTGATGATGGGCAACAAGTTTTACATGACCAACGGCACTGTTCTGTTGTCGGAAAATGCTTCACTCTTCTCAGCCATTAGCCAGGTGCATTACCAGTTTTATAAGAATGAAAATGACCTGGCATCATTACATGAAAATGCCGACATACAGTGCATTGTGGGTCGTCACTACATTCCATTTGGCGAAGCGCAAAAACCATCTCTTCATAATTATGCAGACGGGGTAGATACGTTACAGTTTGCACTGGAACTAACTGACATCTCTGCAAAATAATTTTTAGAGGTCTGTTCAAAAATATTTAAATGGTTCTTTCTGCAATCTCAGTGTTGTTTTTCTCCTGTATTCTCTGTGGTTAAAAAGAGATTTTAATATCACTCAATTTTCCAAAAATATTTTTGTGAACTTAGCCAAATGAAAACAAACAAACCCTTGATAAAATGGGGCTGGCTCAGGGTGTTGATTTACCTGGCAACTATTGCCGGTGCTGGCTTTGGGGCGCAATACCTCAGCGTGCCTATTGGTCAGTTGATGAAAGAAAATGTAGAAAAAATTTTGGTTGATTTTGCCACGTTTGCTGCTGCTTATTGCGCCACAGGCATCATCTTTATTGGTCTTACTTTCCTGTTTACAAAGTTCATAAACAGGCAAACGATCATGAGTATTGGCTTTGCCATCAGGAATTACAAAAATGAAAGCTTGATAGGCTTTTTCACCCCATTTTTTCTTTTGGGCACCGGTTCGCTCATACTCATTGGCACGGGTCATTTATCTATCAATGGAATCGTTTTTAAACCGCTTCTTTTATTATTGCAAATGCTGCTGATGATGGTTGTAGCTGTGGTGGAGGAAACCATGTTTCGTGGCTACATTCTTAACAACCTGATGCAGTCCATGAACAAGTGGATTGCGCTTCTTCTTTCAGCCTTGTTATTTGCGTTTGCCCATCTTGCCAATCCTGATGTGACGTGGGTTTCGTTTGTCAATATTTTGCTGGCAGGGCTGTTGTTGGGTGTCAATTATGTTTACACAAAAAATCTTTGGTACGGCATTACTTTTCATTTTGCCTGGAACTTTTTTCAGGGACCCATTCTGGGCTACGATGTCAGCGGATATAAACTGCCTGCACTGCTGACACAGACAGTTACGGGTTCGTCATTCTTTACAGGTGCGCCTTTTGGCTTTGAAGGTTCATTTGTTTGTACAGTGCTTTTGCTCATTACGATCATTGTCTTTTACTATCTTTTTGCAAAGCGTTATGATGCAACTCAATAACTAATATTGCTGCTGTTCCATTCTTTTTTTATAAATTGTCATCCAAAAAATTGACTGCTTATGAAAACAATGATCGGGGCTTTGGTAGGAGCTATATTAGTATTTGGCTGGCAGGCTATCAGTCACATGGCCTTGCACCATCACGACGATGCCTACCGGCAGGTTGCCGGGCAGGATGAAGCGATCAAAGCAATGTCAGCATATTTTAAAGAAGAAGGGCAATATGTAGTTCCACGTGCTACTCCTGGCGCATCTCAGCAAGAAATGGAGCGGTATGATGCAGGCATGAGAGGCAAGCCCTGGGCAATGGTCACGTTTCACCCGGTTTATAAAAATGACATGGGTTCAGCCATTTTTCTCAGCTTTCTTACTGCATTTGTTTCAGTTTGGCTGCTGCTGTTTGTGATGGGAAAAAATCCCGGCAATTTCTCCACTATCTTTCTCAAAAATATTGCATGGGGACTATTTGCCTTTTTGTTTGTGTGTTTCAATAACAATATTTGGCTGCAAACACCCTTTAGTGTTCTCAAAGGTGAACTAATAGACCTGATTGTAGCATGGAGTCTCTGCGGCCTGTGGCTTGCCTGGTGGCTAAATAATGAGAGGCAAAAAAACATGGTTTATGGAAAGGGGTTTGGGGTTTGAAGTGTGAAGTGTAAGGTGTAAAGTGTGAAGTGTAAGGTATGAAGCATGAGGTATGAGGTATGAACTATGAGCTAATGTTAGGTATGAGGTATCAAAAAATGAAATCAATATGCTGTATTACTTCTTAGCGGCTTTGCTTATCTTTTTTCCTTCGAAATTTTCTAAGTGATGACTCAAACCCTAAACTCTCAACTCTCAACCCTCAACCAACCCTATTTGCTCTTAAAATCCCCTCTTTTCCATGCCTCAATAAATTCTGCCCATGCAAAAGGATTCAGAATATTCATAGGAGGAGTCTGACCCGCATAATATGTCTTGGCCGCAGTTTGACGGAGAGAATAATTAACTGCTTCGCGGCCATCGGATGGCAGACCCATGGAGAGTACACGCCGTTTGGCGGCACTGGTGTTTTGCCGGGCTATTTCATATTTATCATCAGGAAAACGGGCAGATGCAAAGTCCCTTTCAAATTGAGCCCTGCTGGGTCTTGGTTTGATGATGGTTGCTGGCAAATAATTAGTATCAGACACCAACAGTTGCACCACGCTATACTGGTTGCTTTCCAGCTTAGTGGGAATAGAAATAAGTTTGGGTTTAAAGCCTACACTCGTAAATTCAATCTGGTCATTTTTCAGAACAACAATCGAAAATACGCCCTGATCGTTGGTAATGGTTCCGCGGTTGCTCCCTTTGATGACCACGCTCACAGCAGGCAATCCACGGAGGCTGTCAGCACTCATGACCACGCCATATAACTGAATGACACTGTCCCGGGTCTGCTCAAACTGGGCGAACAATTTTGCAGGAAAAAAGACAAGAAATAAAATGAAGTATCGTAAAATTTGATTCATGCGGATAATAAAATTGTCATTGAAATCGAATGATTTTATTTGGTAAAAGACAAACGCATGTTTCAAAAATAACACCCTGACCGATGCAACGGCTCATCTTTTCTCCAAACGATTCAATGACAGTTTCCTTTCAAAACAAAGTAAGGCACTCATCTGTTACCTTTGCGTTGCAAAAACCTTATTTAACAAAAAGTTTGGGGATGACGAAAGACGATATATTGAAGGCGTTGAGCAATGTGCAGGAGCCCGACCTGGGCAAGGATCTGGTAACACTCAACATGGTCAGGGACATAGAAATTGAAGGGAATTATGTATCATTTACAGTGGTTCTCACCACGCCTGCATGTCCGTTGAAAGACATGATTAAGAATGCCTGCATCAATGCTGTGCAAATCCTGGTAAACAAAGAGGCTGTAGTAAATGTGAAGTTTACATCGAACACAAGCAGCAAGCGAAAAGAAGGCGACGTCGTGCTGCCGGGAGTAAAGAACGTGATAGCTGTTGTGAGCGGAAAAGGTGGTGTGGGAAAAAGCACCGTGGCAGCCAATCTTGCCCTTGCCCTTGCACAAGGTGGAGCCAAAGTAGGCCTGATGGATGCAGACATTTACGGACCAAGTGTACCCATCATGTTTGGTGTTCGCGGAGAGCGGCCAATGATGCAGGAGGTGAACGGAAAAGGCATGATCGTACCGCTGGAACGCTATGGCATTAAGCTGCTGAGCATCGGCTTGCTGGTAGATGAAAAGAATGCTGTTGTGTGGCGTGGCCCCATGGCGAGCAGCGCCATCAGGCAGTTTGTAACCGACGTGCTTTGGGGCGACCTTGACTACCTGGTCATTGACATGCCACCCGGCACAGGTGACATACATCTTACACTGGTGCAGATAGTTCCCGTAACCGGCGTGGTTGTAGTAACGACTCCGCAGGATGTAGCGCTGGCAGATGCCAAAAAAGGAATCGCCATGTTTGGACAGGCACAACTAAAAGTACCCATCATTGGTTTGATAGAAAACATGAGCTACTTCACGCCGCCGGGTACTGATACATCAGTGCCCGAAAACCGTTTTTATATTTTTGGAAAAGATGGAGGTAAACGCCTTGCAGAGGAATACGATATTCCTTTCCTTGGGCAAATTCCGCTGATACAAACCATCAGAGAAGGCGGTGACCAAGGTGTTCCCGTAATGATGGGTGATGATGAAGTCAGCAAAAAAGCCTTTGAAGAATTTGCCGCCGCCGCCGCCAGAAGCATCAGCATGATGAATGCTAACATGACAGCGGAGGAGGTAACTGAGGTCGTTAATTAGTTAATTGGTTTATTGGTTAATTTGGGTTTGACGTTTGTTGTTTTTGGTTTGTCGTTGTCCGTGTTTTGGTATAGGACACTTGCTACCTCATAGTTCATACCTCATACCTACTACCTAAACTTTACACTTCACACCTAACACTTCACACCTGACACCTCACACTTCAAAATAACACATCGTCCCGCCCACCCAGGTTTTGTCCTTGTTATATCTCACGCCTATCATTTTCCCTTTGCTGAGGCGGCCAAGGTTGTGAGTGGCTATTGGACGGGCATCGCCGTCTCGCCAGAAATAAAATACCCTGATTTCGCCTTTGGCCGGGCCATCTGGTGTGGCAATAGCATCTGCATATTTGACCTTGCGTTGCAGTATCCAGTTTTCAGGGTCTTTTACGTTGTCAATGTCTTCTTTTGTCACATCTATGACCACGCCTTGTCCGGCAAAAGAGAACAGCGGTTTCAACACATAATTCTCAAGGTCTGTGGGTATGTCTTTTATCTCATTGAGGAACCGTGTTTCCGGAACATAGGGATTGTTAATGAAGGGCAACGTGTATTTGCTGATGCGGAAAAACCAGTTGGGATGCGGCACCCACTCCACATCCAGATCTTCGAGCAGTATCTTTCCCATTGCCTGCACCTCGGGAGTTTGCTGCTGTAGATCGTCGAAAATGACACGGTTGTAAATGCGTTTTACTTCCGTTTCCACACCGTCTTTTATGTAGTAAAGTTTGCGGCCTTTTTTGATCAGTTCTGTAATGCAAACAATGTTGACACCCGTGTAGTCTGCGGTAAAATAAAAATCGTTCCTTGTCTTTTGCTGGTGGGGAAATATTTCGAGCAAAATGACATTGTCGGGATTGTGATGGCCAATAATAATTTCTTTCAGAAATGCCTTATACGTCTCTTCGTTATACCCGTTGAAATAACTGGTGTAATTATCCGGAATCTTGAAATGCCTCTTGCCCGCCTCGGCCTGGAACTGCTGAAAAGCGAATAGGGTAGGGAAGCCCTGCATTTCGATCAGTTGCGGCTCAAGTTCGCCTTTATCATCTTCGCAAATGCCAAAGTCAAATGCAATGAAATGAGTGTGGTCATTCTCATTTGGCACATTAACGCCTTCGGGAATGGCCTTTGCGGTCATTTCTTTAAAACCCGGTGACACAATAATGTCCACAATACTTTCGCAGGCCGACAACATTTTGGTTGTAAAATCTTTGCTGCAAAAAATGGGCGTTTCTGCTATGCGGTAGTCAATGCTCCCCGGATATTTCTCGTTTAATTCATCAAAGAATGCCTTGTATTTTTCTTCGGTAAAATCGTCATTAAAAGCCTTGCGGACAGATGAAACCATAACAGTTGTTTTATTGCGGTGTAAAATAAAACAACTGTGTGAAATGTGGTGGAGAATTTTTTGAATAATCTAAGCCGGGGTTGTCGAAAAACCTGTTTTATTGGCGATCAAGTCCTGAAAGGTTGCGAGAAAGTCAGAATTGACGGCGAAAAGGTCTGCAGACATGGCGAGAAGGTCGGCAGATACGGCGATGAAGTCAAAATTGACGGCGAAAAGGTGGGCAGAGCTGGCGAGAAGGTCGGGAGAGCTGGTGAAAAGGTCGGCAGAGACGAAGAAAAGGTCGGGAGAGCTGGTGAAGAAGGCAAAATCAACGGCGAGAAGGTCGGAATTGACGGTGAAGAGGTCAGGAGAGGTGGTGAGAAGGTGGGTATTTTTTGATAAAAGATAGGTAGTAAAAAAATAGTTCAGTGTTATTATAAATAAATTTTCGTTTTACACAATACTCTACCCAAATAAACGTTTTGCACAAATCTAAAACCAAATAACATGGACAACAAAGTAAAAAAATTGTTTAGCTGCTCACAAGGCGCCCTTTATGCAATCATTCTTATGGCAACCGGCAATGTCCGCAAATTTCTCAACCAATTTGCGGCCCTCAAGGCATTCTACACCAAAGAATACCTAGACAATATTGACAAACAAGTCAATGAAGCCCAAAACATGCTCAACGAAGAGCAGCGCAATGGCATCACTTCCTGCGATCGCACCGAGGCCGCGACTAGTGCAAAAAAGGCACTCAAAGCATGGCGGACACTGCGACAGTACATTAGAACTGCCTACAAAGACAACGGAGTCAATGCCAGGCTTAAGGAAGCAGGATGGGCAAGTTATGCCGATGCAAAAGCACTCAATTGGAGTGCCCTCAAAGTAATTCTTAAAATGGGAACCGACTTCCTGGCGACCAACAAAACTGCACTCCTTGCCAACCAAAATATGCCCGACGGGTTCATCGCCATCTACGCAGATGCCGCCACCGCCTGTTTTACCCTTATAAAAGACTTTCAAGATGCATCGCTTGACAAAGGCTCACAGACCATCAATAAAAACGAGGCCGACAACGTGCTTTACGAAACGATTACCGGCATTCTGCAAGACGGCCAGCATTTGTTCGAAGACCAAAAATCTGCACACCGTCTCTTTGTATTTAATACAATATTAAAAATTGTTAAAAGCAAAATGCCCGCACACTTCACCGGCTATGTATTTGGCCCCAACAAACGCCCCGTAGAAGGGACCACCATTAGCATAAACGGCGGTCAGTACATCACAGTAACGGATGCGCTTGGCCGTTTCGCCTTCAACCGCCTCGAAGCGGCAACATATCCGGTCGAAATAACCTGTCCCCATTTTAATACCATCCAACAAAACATGACCTTTAAGCCCGGCACAGGCAAGCATAGCAAATTTGTACTCATTCCCGATATGCAGGTTGTGAGACCACAGGCGAATAAGGAAAATGCGGATGAGAACGTGGCGTGAGAATTAATTGTCTCACATATTCAATAGTATTCTTTCAATTTCTTCATTTGCTTTTTAAAACGTTTTTTTCAACTCGTTAGCGATGTTCTTTTATCAACTAGTTATCTTTGTTTTATGGTTCAGATGAAACACTCTGCAACGTCAATGCTAAACGTGCTTCTTACCGACACCCTAATGATTTACAAATGTCAGTTAGTAATACTGTAATTTTTCTTTTTGTAGCATTTTCTTGTTTATAACTTACCCTGATTTATAAATTTGTTTTAAGCAGGAATTTTACTTCCAATTTTTTAAGTATTCAGATCGCTCTTATTAAATTGATTATTACTAAAGATTTTAAGGTAGAGTGACTTTTTAAACTTTTAATCTTGACGTGATCCAAAAAAGGTCAAAAATACTAGACAAAGTATTAACTGCTACAGCAATTAAAAAAGATTAATTCATAAAGAATGGAATTATAAAAGAATTCCGGTAATTTTGTAACTTATTTAATTAAAAGTTTTTAATTAAAGTTTCTTTTCGTCTCATAAATGGAAGGAAAAAGCTCTGCTTCTATATTTTATTAAAATAGGAATGGATAATTTATTTCTTCTAAATTATACACAACTTTCAACCCTTTATTAGAATTAGTAGCTTGATTACTAAAAATATTGTAGTACCATAACTGTCTATCTTTTTCTTATCTTCATGGCATGAAATATTTCATTACAATAATTGTTCAGGCAAACATTAAGTTATGACTACAGTAAAAGATTACTATAAAATTCTCGAAGTAAGCAAAACTGCCACCGCCGATGAAATACAAAAGGCTTACAGGCGGCTTGCCAAATTATATCACCCCGACACCCACTCGGGCAATAAAGAGTGTGAACCAAAATTTAAGGATATAAATGAAGCAAACACTGTGTTGCACTTATTAATTGAACTTACAAAGGCAAAAAAGCGAAAGGAATATGAGATTAGCTTAAACACTTCTTCTTCAGTAAATACAACAGGTAATGCCTCTAAAGATAATACCGTAAACGATATTTTAAATGCGTTTGATAATTTTAAGTTTTAAATCTATTTTTTGTAGTTTATCATGTATTTATTTTTTTTCAAAAAACCTAAATCCATTATTTTGCATCTTAAAATTAGGATAAGGTGAGCCTATTCAAATCATTAGCAGCAATAGTATTTTTATTTTTTTCAATTCAGGTTTCAGCACAACAAAACTTAGCTGGTGTTTGGCAGGGAGTACTTAATATAGGCGTAGAAGCAGAAGTGACTTTGCAAATACAAAAAATTGATGCAAACAATTATGTTGCTATATTAGATAGCGTAAATAACGAAGATAAGATTGATACACTTAATTGCCATATATCCAAAGATAGTGTTGTAATAGAAGGTGAAAAAACAGACATTCAGTTTGCTGGTTATTTTGTCAATGATACTGCCCTCATAGGCACATGGTATCTTGGTAGGCAAGACCTGCCTGTAAATTTTTTAAAAGTTAATAAATTAGAATTTTCTTCTGGTTGGTTAACGAAAAAGCCTTCATCTAAAATTGAAGAAGATTATATAAACTCGAAAATTTTTTTGTCTTCCCCACATCGGCTTACTATAAAAAATTCTCCGAAAAGTGAATTCAGTTACAATGTTAGCAATGGAAAAAGAATAAATGCCCATAAGGAAAAATATATTTGGGAACCTTTTAATCTTAACAATATGGGTGATACCAATAAAGAATTCCATACTCATAGTTTCCTTTTTTTGAAAATTAATGGAACCCTTATTAAGGGTGATGTAAACGATTCGCTGTTAGAATTAAAAAACGCTATTTATTGCAGATCAGGAGCAGGAATTTTTAATATGCATAATGCTAAAAAAGAACGAATAAAAATGTTTTTTTCACCTCTTATAATATTTAAACCAGAAGATATTTCAAGTATTTCATTATGGGCTGCGTCTTTTATGGAAAATAAGGTTGAAGCAGTAATTGAAAAATATTCGCATGAAAATAATATACTCAAACCTTTAAATAAAATAAAATACACAGTGGCGAATATTTATAATTTCGAAGATTATGTAAATGATAAAGATGAAATCTGGGAAAGAATTATGATCAACTTTAAATTCCAAGAAAGTCTTTTTACCGGTAAATTTTCGAAGTGAAAAAAGATAGGCTAACTAATTTTTGCTTAATTCTTCGTTTACATCATTAATTTCATTTTGAACAAGGTGTCTTCTTTTTAATAAGGATATTTTATTAATTCTTTCCTTTGCTCTTGATAAGTCATTTTGTGCCGCTTCTTTAAATTCTGTTCTTGTTTTATCGTATGCATTATGAATAAGTTCCCGCTCATTTTGGGTTAATTTAGCATTTAAATGGCTTGGGTCTTCTGCTTCTTGAGTATAAGTTTCATATTTGGCACTAATTGAAGCTTCTGCCTTTGCCAAGTAAACTTCTGCATCATTATTATCAATTGACAAAGCCTCTTCTGCATAATAAAAAGCTTTTTTTGAAGCAATATTAGCAGCGTAAGATTTTGACAATAGTAAATTTGCCTGAATATTTTTAGAATCAAACTGTCTTGCAATTACTCCTTTAGAAATTACAGAGTCATAATAACTATGAGTTTTTGAACAAAGTATATAACTAGAATCGGTTTCGTAAAAACTAAACAATTTTAGAGATAAAGTTTTTTTCCAATAAAATGTTGCCAGTCCAGTATATAATGAAGACAGGAAATGATTATCATTATTCGCTTTCTCGTTCATTTCATTTTTTAATTTATTTAAAAATGAAAAGGCATTGTCGAGGTTATCCATGTTGAGATATGCTTGCCCCATTATCAACCTAATATCAATGCTTGTATCGTTTATTAAAAATTTAGTTCCTAATGCAACTGCCAACGAATCTTTTCCGGCAATAAAAGCATTTTTTACATTTTTGATTGCTTCTTTTCTTTGTATTTCAACTTCATTAAAAATTGTTTTATCAACTATCGTTTTTCTTATAAAATTTATAGGAATTGCAAAACTTAGTTTGCCTGTTTTTGTCATTTTTACATTGATTCCTATTAAATCTCCAAATTCATTAACCAATGGCCCACCGCTAGAACCTTTTGCTATTGATGAATTGTGTTGTATTAATAATTTTCCATTAACTTTCTGTAAAGGTGCAGAAATATAACCATCGCTAATAGTGCCTTTATAGTCAAGAGGTGATCCTAAAGAAAAAACCCGGTCACCTAATTTAGGTATATTTAGGCTAATAGGAATGCGGTTTTTAAGAATATATTCCGATTTCAGAATGACAAAATCGTTTGAGAGATAAGATTCGGGGGTTTTAGCAGCAATATATCTTCTGTTGCTGCACATTATTTCAAAATACTTAGCTCCTTTGGCAACAACGTGATGGTTTGTCAACACATGCCCTTTGTCACTTATCACTACCCCGCTTCCATAAGAAGCATATTGTTTTTTAATCAAAGACTCTTTACTAAGATAACAATAAATTGTTACAACATAAGGAGAGTCTCTCCTATATAATTCATTAATTTTAGCATTTTCAATTGTTTTGTTCCTCACAATTTGGGCAAGATTAACAGAAGGGAATAATAATATTATTAAACTACAAAAAACAATATTCGAAAAAGGTAGAAGGATTGATTTCACTTGCTATAAGTTTATTAATCAGATTAATTAAAAGTTGTAGTTCAAGTTATTCCTCCTCCACCCTCTTCAAATCCCCCTTTCTCAGCCACCCACCATATTGTTTCCCATCAGCTTTTGTAATTGAAAAATACACAAATCCATTTTCATCTTTAGTTGGGATCAACAATACTTTAGATGAAGGATTAATAAAAGTTTTGAGGCGGTCAGAGGTGCTGGGTTTGCTGTGAAAAAATGCTTGCCGCACGACTGCATATTTTACATTCATCGAAACATTTATAACACCATCACTTTCTTTCTCTTTTTTGGGGATTATTTCTACATTTTTTTCCGTAGCAAAAGTATCCTTCTGAAGTTTTGCTACATCCTCTTTTTGCGGTAAAGGGTTTTGTGTAGTTTTAATTGTATCGTGCCGAAGCGATGGCACATTTAATCGGTTTTTAGCAGCAGGTATTTCTTTTCCGACTTTATACAAAATAGAATAAGTGACAACACCTGCGGCTGCAATCCCTAAAAAAACTGCCGCAATACGCAACATCGAAAACCTCATTACTTTCGGATTGATAGTCGTGTTCTTCAACAGGCTACCGCTTTGTATGTTATCTTGAATATCTTGTAAGTCTCTTTTTCTCTTTTCCTTATTAGCAGCCATAAAACCATCTAAGGCACCGGCAAGTAGTGGGTCTATAAGAAGTGTTTCTTCAAATGCATTCAGTTCCCCCCTAGACATCTGGTTGTTCAGGTATTGCTCAATTTCGGAATCGTTATAGTGTTTTACATTCTCCATCTTATTTCCAAACAGGTCTTTAATTTTTTTCTACCTTCAATCAAATGGTATCCTACTGTGCTTATGCTAAGATGCAGCACTTTGGCAATTTCCACAGAAGCAATTTCTTCCATATACCTCATACATATAGCTGTATGTTGAACTGCATCTTGCTCCTTTAATTTTTTTAGACAATTATACAATCCTTGAGCCTTTTCTTTGTCTTTTAAGACAATAAAGGGATTGTTTTTTTCAATATTAATGTCTGAGTTTAAAAGAGTTTCCAATCCTAAAATATTTTTTCCAGGTTTTAGCTTATCTAAAATATAGTAATACAATACATTTGAAATCCAGCCCTTTACATTCCTTACTTCATTGGCTAAAGCAATTTTATAAAACTTCAAATACAATTCTTGCACACATTCCCTTGCTATATCCTGGCTCAACCACTTACACAAATTATCATACAGATAATTCAGGTATCTCATGAATAAGGCATTCCAAAAGTCAATTCGATGTGGGGACTCTTTAAAAGAGTCTAAAAGTTGCTTGTCAGTAAAACCATTAAAAGGGGCAGATTCTATATTCATACAATAATACAAATGTATTGAACTCATTGTATTAAATCAAAAAATGGGAATTTTTTTTTTGCCACTTTCGGCTATTTTATATTATTCTCCTACTAACAGTTTTATAAGTCAGTATGAAATTTCTAATCAGAAAAAAAATTTTAAAAATTTTCGGTTTTTTTCTCTCATTGACATACTAACATAAAATAAGGCACAATTAGCAGAAACAATTTTAAATAATTAAAACATCAAAAAATAATCTTCACCTCAAGGAAGCCGATTACCATTTTTAGCTTCGTTGCCGTCTATGAGGAAGATCAACGTTTTTCATTTAACCAAAAAAACCAATGTTATGAAATCAAAAAAAGTAGCGCAGGATCTAAATGTAAATTCCCAATCGCAGGAAACAACCAAAAGTTTCGTAAGCGAAATGAATGATTATTTTCAAAAAAATAATGAGTATTATTATTCCGGTCAAAGCATGGTTGAAAGCTTTATACAACTAACCCCTCTTGTACAAGAAGAGCGCATTGCCCTGGGTGTTGCAGACTGGCTTTCTGTAGATATACTGAGGTTGCGAAATTTGTTTGATAAGAAGAAGGTAAATGGCATTATCATCCGCGACTCTTCAAAAGGCACAAAAGCAATTCTTGACCAGGATGAGGTGGACAATTTTATATCGGCAATAGTGTTTTTCAAGAAAGACATTGTTGGTTCTCCAGCGGGAAAATACAAAGCAATTAAGTTTAAAAGCCGCTCCGGATTTGAGGCAAGTTGCTATGCAAAAGAAAGCAAAACAGGTATGTCAGTTAATTTTGCTGCTAACAGTTACGATCGCTGCCATATCGAGCTTGATGAAAAGTATATAGACACGTTGTTGGGATTTTTGCAACAATCTAAAAACCTGTTCGAGGCATAATAATTTTTTAATAGCCCAACCTATAAGAACAAGGATCAAAAAAGAGCCGGTCGTTTTAGAAGCAACACAACTGGCTCATTAAACTAATTATTTTCAAAAAAATAAGTCCATAAAAAAAATTTTGTTAAATAAAAATTGCCGTTTATCTTGCAATCCAGTTTTTTATCCTACGCTAAATCGGAATTGTGACCATCATACTCATGATGGATCACCAGTATAAACAATCTAAAATATTCAAAGCTTATGACCCTACAAGAATTTTTAAGTTATTATGGAATTAGTACAACTTCTTTAGAAGAAATTAAAAAACGTGTTTTTGTTGTTGGTAAGTTTAACACTTCTGAAAAAGAAGTGGGGGCTTATCTTTTCTCAAGAACCAGAAGGCCGGATAACAGATATAAAGCAAGTCGTGACTTAAGCTATGCCAGCTTCATAGATGTACTGAAACCCACGCTGACAGAATATTTCAAAAAAGAAGAGGTAGCTCTTGGAGAAGTAATACCTTATTTCGATTTAGCTCCCCAGGAAGGAAGGAGCGAGGAAGGAAACGAAAATAATTCAACCTACGTTATTGACCCTTACAACTACTTTTTTCAAAGGGCTGTAAATACATCGGAACATCCTCACTATACTAAAAATCCGATATCATCTCTGCGACTTCCCGAATACACTGCGGGTGAAACCATTTACAAAGAAATAAGAGCCAACCTCAACAGGTTTTGTTCTTTTCAGCATAAAAACTTTGACTTAATCAGAGCTTTTGCCCAGTTGCTTCACAAAAATCGTGGAAAAGGCGGCATTCCTAACAGCTATGCGGACGGAGCGCCTTTGCCTCAAAAATTTGTTCCCCTTTTAATTGACTTTTTATACCAGGAAGGCACAGAAGCATTCTCCATAACAGAGATTGATTTTTCTACAGACAGAATGTGGGAAACAGCTGCAGAAGGGCTTCAGAAATCTACATTTTACAACACTTTTCCTAAGATAGTAACAGCTTTCAAAAATTACCTGATTGACCCGAAGAGTATAGAGCGCGAAAGTATTCCGGGTATAGATTTAACACCGCTGAAAAGTTTAGTTGATGAAAAACTTCGGTTAGCATTTGTTGCCTCCCGCAATGCGCATAACATGCTAAAGCAAATCATCAAGAGCAAAGTTTTGCTGAGTATGGTGCTGCAGTGGGCGCTTGAGTTTTTTAGAAAACTTCCATCTGCCGAAAAGGCTGTTGCTGATATTGACAAAGCCAGGGCAATAGAGCATGCAATTAAAAATGGAGAAGACGGATTAGCTCACCCCGGTCAAAAATTACCAGATGGCACTTCTGTCGGTGATTTGATTGCTTCTTTCCGGCAAAATTTTTCCACCGTTCTTAAGTATGTGAATGATGTGATCAGGTTAGATGAATTGAAGAGCGGCGTAGCCTTCGAAAACGAACCAGGTGAAAATCTTGAAGGGACTATCGAAGCCTTAGAAAGAGTCATAGAGGATACCTATTTCAAGCTGTCACCTTTTTTGCAGGACATTGCACTAAAGCTTCTGAAAGATAACGCAAAGAGAGCCAACATCCGGCTGATCATGAACATGCGTGCTGAACAAAAAGAGGCAATTATAAAAGCATTGCAAAATTACTTTGTTGACGTTGTAATACCGCGCATGTTCAAAGAGCCTGGATTGACTTTAGAAGAATTAAAGAAAAAATTTCGCACATACGAGGAAGTGCTTTTTCAGCAATCTGTACTCATGGATACTGCTGATACAACAAGTATGAACATAGATATTGAGGTAGGAAAATCTTTTGAAGAAACAGTAGCCAATGTTGTAACCGTAAGCATAGAATTTTTTGTAAAGGAAGAAGTCGTAAAAAGCTTCATAAAAACTTCAATATTAGTCGAGAACATTAACACGCAGCGTTCCTTATTAACATCGCCCGAAACTCTTGGTAGCATGGTAACAACGCTACCTCCTATTGATAATGGTCAAACAGCTCCTTACACGTCTGGCCTTACACAGCCTGCCGCCAGGCAAATCGTGAAGGAACTGGAACTTGAGCGGCCGCAGACGATTGAAAAGATAAAAGCACTTCCATCTGCAACCAATCAAAATAAGGGAGGGCTTTTGCTGCAGCATAGGAAAAACAAACTATTGGAAGCTGGTGATACGGAAGAAAATACTGAAACGGCAGTAATAGTTTCTGACGAGGTGAAGTCGATGCAACTGATAGAAAGTAAGCTGATGGAAAAGTTGGAAAAGGAAGGCAGTGTCAGCTTAACCAAAACCTTACAAAAATACGCTAACGCCACCGGCGATATGCGATTGGCAGCTTTAGAGGAAGTGAAAGGAGTTATTCATGAAGGTGTGAAGGGCTATAACTTCAACCTTAGCAGGGTTTATAGCAAATATGCTGCACCTACTGCACTACCGGTTTTTAAAAGTATGGTAGAAGCGCTTACATTGTGCCAACTGCTGCTGGTCAACCAGGATAAGCTGAACCTGAATAAAGCCGGAACGAACCTATATGATCTGTTGTTGGATATGGTGGAGTTTATGCATGATCCTGAGCAGCCCGATCTGAAAACTTTTTTTGCAGAGCACAGTCTTACACAATACGTTTCAGCCCAGCATTTTCTCCACAATGGCGAGGGATTTTCGGCCCTGGAAGCCATCTTGAAAAACCAGGCAGATGAAAGCCTAAAAAATGTGAAACAATATGTTTCAGAACTACAAGGGGTCAAATACCTCTTCGATGTACTGAACAAATCACAAAGCGATTGTGAAGTAGTGGTGCTCAACGCTTACAGCCACGAATTTATTAACTGGACTATTAAAAACTTAAATGAAGGTGAGGGTAATTTTTTTGACCCTGCCCGGCTAACTAATAACAACGATAATCAACCCCAGTTTCCGGTGGTAGCGTTTATGACCGATTTGTCTTTCAACAACAACGGCTATGAGCGTACCTTTAGTGAAAAGCGGAATTTCCTGCAAACGCTAAAAGACAGGTTTGCAACCATTGGCGCCGAAAGCAGGAATATTGCGTTGTTCCCTCCTTTGTGCATCGCAACTTCTTCGGCTGGTAATTCGAAAGAATGGATTAACCAGGGTAATGAACTCAACCAATTGGCATCTGATCTTTATAACCCTTTGCTCATCTTAGGACCCTCCCTTTATTTGAATAGTAAAAAGGATGAGAAATTCGCTACTACCTTATCTGCCGGCTATGTCTTTTGTGCGCACCTGCTGAACCGGGGGCAAGAGCAGGCTGTTGAAATGAAGAATGTAAACGGACTGTCAACAGGACGTTTCCAGGTAATAGGTTATGGTGCAGTCGGCGTGAGTACTACAATAAAAAACCTGATTGAAGACCCTATAGCCGGGTATTCATTTGCCGGCGATTTTTACCTCTATCTTATTTCCTTACTGGCGATAGCTGCAGAATTTAAATATAGTGGAAAAAAGCCGGATTACAGGTTGCTAAACATTGGCATAGGGCAAGACTTCTGGCAGGCATTTTACAACATGTTCAATTACAATGCAGTAAACAAACCCAGGGAGTCGCAACTGCTCGATAAAGCAAATCTCTACAAACAAATGGCAGAATGGACCCTATCAGACGATATTAATACGGGGCAGGATTTGAAAGGTGTCCGCTTATTCCAAAATGGCAGAAGAGATCATTTCAATGAAATGAAAGAAGTAGAATGGTTCAACAACCTCACCAATCTGCTGAAGATTAAGAAGGAAGGAACTGATGCACCACCTATCGTTTAAAAGTTTCTAAATATTCATAAACCTCAAAAAAAGAAAATGCTATGGCAGTACATGCAAACTTCGATGGCCAGGATTACAAAGACATATCCGGCTACAAAATTTCTACCTGCGTTCAGGTTAACATGCGTATCGCGGGTGCATTCTACATTTATGTAGAACAGGTCGTTTCAACCGAGACCGCCTTTAGTCCCCTTGACATGAGTTCTCCGCTTACAGGTGCAAAAAGTGGAACTTTAATCATTACTGACGATGACCGGTATCGAAATTACCAGTTCAACAACATTGACCTAATAGATTACCAAATCCATTTTTCGCATTTCAGGAAGGTTCGCCTGCTTACTTTTAAGTATGACCCGGCTGTAACAAATGCGGGCAATTTCTGCTCCCTTGGCAATGAAGAGGAATCAAGGGATAGAAACAATTACCGCAACCGGTTTGCACACGACTACACTTTCAACCTGGAAAATTTTGAAGAATCACTCCTTTCCATTTCTTCCAAATTTACCCGCAATGGAAATGAGTACATCAGGTTTGGCACACAGCGCACCAAAGACAATTCATTTATGAGCATGGCGCTAACCCTGGACCAGGAAATTCCCAATGGCAGTATCAAACCTAAAACAATTACTTACAAAGGCCAGGCTACCACGATAGATAAGCGAAATCTTGTAGCCCTGTTAGTGGATGAAACCTACGGCTCCTTTTTGCCTTACAGCCTCCCAAGTTTAGATGCCATTTCCGGGCTTGCAAAAGACGTTAATTATAATACCTTACTCATAGTAGACTACGATCCGTTGACGCCCTTTCAATACCTGCAACATGCAGTGAATCCGCCACGGGGCACGAGCTTGGCTGGCATTGACCAGTACGGTTCCAGCATTGAAACAGCAGTGGTTATTTTCAACAATGGCAACTACCTCGACCATTCAAAGTCTATGGTGTAAAAAGGCTTCTGGCTTTTGCTGAAAAATTTTTCATGGTGCATAACTCTTAAGCTATGGATCTACAGGTTCACATATCAGGAATGGATGTAGCATTGGATGCCTATCTCTTCTATTGCCGCAAAAAACTGGGGCAAAGTGTTGAGTATGGCGCCACTATAAAGCTAAACCAGGGCAACCGCTACTTAGTGGCGGAAATTGCAAAGCAGGTAAGCAATCAAAACTCCCACTTTTCCGTACAATGGAAAGGTGAAACGATGGCAGAAAACCTGCTGCTCACCAACTGCGTCTATGCCCCCCAAAGCGGCGAAGAGCGGTTACAGTTGGTCTCAACATTCAACAGGTTTGGTAGCGCTGACCCCGGACCGTTTCACCCCTGCAAAAAAGTATTGCGGGGTGCAGGCAACATGCTCCAATTGTTTCGCAAATATTTTTCCGACCTCGTACACTTCGACAGCACCGTTGAGTATGCCCTGGAGCAAATACAGTTCCCCGATGGTGACAAGACTAACATTATCCAGTTTCAGGAAACCGACGTAGAAATGCTCTATAAAGCTGTTTATTGGTACAACTGCATGGCAGGTAAAAAGAACAGCTTAATTATTTCAGGTTCACCTGAAGTTTCTAAGTTTCAGTTGGCCTGGCTGCAGCCTGAAAAATGCACAGACCTCAGCTTTCCCACTTCTAGGAAAATTGACGACAAGGTTGTTTCGAAATGGAATGCGCAGTTAAAAATTGGTTTCCAGGAAATGGCTCCTCCCCGCCTCTACAAGCAGGCGCTGCCTGCACAGAATATTTGCTACGAAATACAGCGTGGCTCATTTACCATTGGTGAATGGAACGACTGGAAGAAAATAGATGTCCCTTCCTATTACAAAGAGCAGTTCGTTTACGAAACCGACGACACCTTTTACGATGCCAGGGGAGAAAGCGTCAACTGGATTTCAAGAATCGCCACCTTGCCCCGGAAGGAAGATTTAGAAGTAGCAGCTCATTCGCTTACGCAATGGTCGGGCATTGGCAAGGTAACAACCAGGACACCATCCGGTTATTGGATGGAAATAGAATTGCCGGATTTTGACGGTGGACACACTACAATGGACGTACGGGTTACTACTGCCTACAACGGGCACAAGGGCGATGCAGGATTTCACCTGGTACCCGAACAGGATACGGAAGTGCATGTTCATAAGCCATCAGACTGGTTGCAGCCTGTATTGCTTCTTAGCAATGTACGTTCGCAGAATGTGGTTGGTGCAGCACCTTACTGGAAGCTGGAAGATCCTTTTATCTGTGATTTCACTTCATGGTATGTCAACCTCAACGACATGGCGACAACCGCACAGGAAAACATTTCTATGAATACCTTAGATGTAATCATTGCAGGGTTAACCGGGCAGGCAAATACGTTAAGTGTAGGAGCTAAATCATCTGTATTTATTGCTGACAAAGAATTTACAGTAGTGTCCACAACGACAACAGTTAGTGGAGATAAAATGCTTACCGGAGGCGACACCTATATCGATGGCGGAGACACAACTATTACCGGCGGAAAAGTATATATAAGCTAACGTTGCTTATCCATTAGGCTAATAATGCAAAACTTATTTTATGAACTTAAAAAAAGCGATACCGGACTTCTTTAGTAAGTACAGAACTTTCGTTGCGCTTGAAAGACAAGAAGAAGCTTCGGAGAATAGCCATCCTGATAACGATATAAATAAGGAAGATGTAACCGATAATGTGAACGAAGACGAAATTGAATACGACGACGGTGAAGAATTTGATTATGATTCCACTGAATTGGATGACGAAGAGGAAGAATGGGAAAACTATGAAGAAGAAAGACCTGTATTTGAAAATTCGGAAGCCATAGAACCAATAACGCAAGAAGACGATTCAAAAGATTCGAAATCTAATGAGCATGACGGCAAATACTATGTCGTAAAAAAGGGCACTGCTAAATGCGATAAAGGCAGCAGCTTCCCTCATTTCAATGTAATTAGTCATCACACACACTTCATTAACGGGAAAGAAGACGATTATTTGGCAGTAACTGATGCTGATGTACAGTTTAATCCCATAGCCGCTCCTTTCGGAAGTTGTAAACTGAAGCATGGAACGCCTTGCACTTTTGTGCCTGCCGGCAAATGGCAAAAGCCTTACCCCAACAAAACAGTGATGGGCAATCACTGCCTGACTGAATTGTCGGAATTGCAATGTGCAGTTGGAGGCAAAATAACCGTAAAAGACCACGGGCAAGCTCCCCTGGCAGACAAAAAACGGGAAGATAAAACAAACAAAAAAGAAGTATCACAAGAAGGTGCAGGTACACAGGATTTAGACGAAGAAATCGAATACGACTACGAATAAACCATGTTTATGAGAGGCATATCAGCCATAGCAGGGGACAAAACAATACGATTAGGGGAAGCCCATGTCTATAAGATAGCGGGTGTTCACAACCCGCATGAATCTGCTAAATTACATCATGCCCAATGGAAACTATCGGTTCGGGAAAACGGCCATTGGAGAGAACTAAAAGCCAAGTCACCTAAAATAGGCAAAGAAGTATCTTTCATCATCGGAAATCCAAAATTAGCAGGTAAAACACTACTGATTGAAGCCTACTTGTATGCCCCTGAACAAAAGGCACCACCCGGGTTGGTAGTGAAAGTGACAGGTGAAGCCGGATATATAACCAGCATGGAAGTAGCTACAGGAAATGATGAAAAAGGTAATGGAAAAAAAATTGTTGCCACTGTACACACTAAATACATGGCTTCTAAGAAATTGAAATTGAGCGTGTACGAAGCCGATGAAAACGGAATATGTGACATTAAAAAACAGCAACCTGTTGAAACTGCTTACATTACTGTTAATAAGACGGAAATATCTACCTATATTTTTTTATTAAATCAATTTATTAAACTCGCTAACCAGTATAGGGGTGCGAATAGCGATCAAGCAACTGAATATTGTGTAGTGGCAGAATGCGTAGAGGAAAAAGAAACAAATGCCAAGAGTAATGTGGCAAACCCTGATTATCCACGACATCCTACAGAATCGGACCCTAAAAAAACAAATGAGCCTGTAAATAACAATACAACAAGAGAAAGAAGAGTAAAAGTACCATCAAGTTCTCCAAAGCCCGATCCGGAAACTGAAATAAGTGACGCAGTTGTTGGCAGAAAATCAGACGGTCAAAACAGTGAAGTTTGCGAGTGTGAAGCGAGAGTGAGAGCATTTCTGAGAATGCTACGAGTTGGAGAAGGAACGGGTGAAATTATAGAGACAAAACGAGGAAGTGGTATATATAGAGCCATCAATTTTGATAAAGGGTATAAGAGAGGATTCGGAAATAATGTTATTGATTTAAGCAAATATTCCGATGATGCTTGGCAAGGCTCTTCAGCAAAAGGGGCATATCAAGTCATGCGTTATAAATATTGGGAACTTGAAGGGTTTGAAGTTGGCCATGGTAAAAATGGATACTTCAATACTAATATTTACCATGGTGGAAGCGACCAGCTTAAAAAATTTAATATAAAAAGAGATTATTATCCTGAAACACAAGATAAAATAGGTGTTCTTTTACTCATATTAAGACGTGCATTGGATGAAAAACATCGTCCAGTCGGAAACCCTCTAATTGAAGATATAATTAATGGAGATATCGAACAAGCTATCAAGAAAAAAGGGGCACTTGAATGGGCAAGTTTACCCGAAGATGGGTATAATAGTCATTTTACTTATCATGGTAAGCCTCAACCTGCAACTCCACTCAATAAATGCCTTGAACATTATCATAAGTTTCTTGCAGACGAATTAAATAACAAAAGTCCGCTGCATTTACAAAAGGGTTTTCTAAAAGAATTTAAGTATTACTGCTGTGGCGATAAGCCAACCCCTAAACCAACAGAAATTGAGACGAATAGTAAGTGGCACAATCCCTTAAAGAGAATGGAATTACGCGGTTGGTATGATACAGGTTGGGATCCTAATAAGAGCAAGATGGGTAAACATGTTAGGGGAATAAGGAAACATGATGGGTTGGATTTATATGCACCGATGGGGACACCTATATATGCTTGTGTGGACGGTATCGTATCTTGGGTTTATTGGTCGAAATCATATGGAAATGTAATAATGTTAAAGGGAAATTACTTGTCAACAACTTACTATTTTTTTCATGCTCATATGCAAGAAAGAAGTCCATTACATGATGGTGACCAAGTAATCGGCGGAAAAACGATTATAGGCTATACTGGTCAAAGTGGGTCATCTGCCAGAAGATTGACACCTAGAATGAGGCATTTACATTTTGAAGTAAAAACTAAACGAGAAAGAAAAGGATTTCAATTAAATCCTTTTACCGCAATATCTGAACTGGAAAGAGACGTTAATAAAAATCCAGATAGAAGTACCCAAAAATAATTCCAAATGAATATAAAACTGTCAATAACATTCTTTATTTTACTTTTAAATTTATTTTTGGTTTCCTATGGTCAGAAACAGATAAGCAAAAAATTAATAGCAAGTGGACCAGTAGAAATAAAAGGTATAGATAACATAGACATATTTTATGATTACGATGCATATGAAAATAAACATTATTGTTATGTTTATTTGAAAAAAAACATAAATACAAAACATAATCCAATTTATAAAAACGTAGATAGCTTGAGAATTTCAAAAGCCAAATGGAAAAGGAATTACTATCTTACAGATACCGGAGAGTTCGAAATAGAAAACAAAAAATATGGAAGCTTGCCAGCAATTGTAAAAAAAGAAAAATATTACTATGGCGAGTGGTATAGAAAAATATACAGAGCTTGGTATTATGATTTAAAAAATGAAATTATAAAAGAAATTAAATTGCCTAATCCTAAATTCAAAGCCTATTGTGAACCCGACGAGGATTAGTTAAAATATAAATATATCTGTTTTTATTCGAAAACCGTATGAGAAATCCCAAAGAGATCTAAAATTAGATAATAACTGTTCACGTTGCCAATTGATGGTAATACAATATTGTGACGAAAATTAAATTCAGAATGCTTGGAAAAGGAATTTTAACAAATAACTAAAGGTGTGCCGAGAAAGATGCTTCTTTTTTTGACATCAGTGGCTTAGAAAAGCTTAAAAAAGCATTATTCAGAGTGGTATATTTAAGAGTTGAAGAAAGGTTCAAAAGTTGCGCCTGCCTGTTTACCTTTTTTTGAACATAATGATGAAAATCTCGGTAAAAACACTGAAAAAAAAATTTTCAAAAAAATCCACGTATCCGGCTTACCGCTTTTATCGGTTCGCTTGAGCAAAATTATTAACATTTCTTTACTAAAAAACCATATACCAATCAATCCAAATTAACTGAATCTGCATATCTATGACCATCCCCGTAATCTACAACGAAACCGGCATCTCCGGCACCGCAGCCCGCTTCTTCGATACCGGTAAGTTCGATAAATACAAAAGAGCTTCCTCTATTGTATTGTTTGTAAGCGTCAGGGAAGGAACTAATGCAGTACCCATTCTCCATTTTTTTGACGATGATGAGGAAAATCCAGGAAAAGAAGCCGAGAAAACTTTTTTTGGCAAAATCATGCAGCCTCCTTTTCGCCTCTTCGTATTCACAGAGCTACCGCCAGATAAACTAAAAGTATTTCACAACAGTTATTTCCAGGACTCCACCACTCACTACAAAATAAAATGCACCATTCATGCACAGGTTCCGGAGGCATCGGCCACACCCTACAGGTGGATGGAGTTCACCAGGGAAGCCGAGTTCCCCGGGGGAAGAGTTCCTGACAGTTTAGTAAAATGGGCATTGCTGCGCCCCCGCCAAATGCCCACGCTACACAGGGCATATATAGATCCTATTTTTCTTTCCGGCAATTTATCACCCGATTCAGCTTACCATTCCCTTTTCCACAACAGGCAGCAACTTCCCATAGCCTTGCCCCCGCAAAAGCAAGTTGCTAACAATACCTATTTCGGCAAATACTCCATCAGCGGAAAAATACAGGATGGAGATAGTATTAATAAAAGCGTGGTACCGGAAGATGAACTACAGAAGTATTTTGTTCCTGCCGTCAGAAAGGCTTTCCGTGAGCGGCTGTTATCCCATAAAACCGCAAACAGAAACACCTTGTTTGCAGAGCTGTGGGCTATGTCAGACAATCCTGCCTTCACCGAATACCTGAAAGACGGCGCTTTTTTTACTTTCCATGCCTACGACGAAGAGAGCGGGCAAAAGCAAGCGCAGGAGTTAGGCGGCAAGCCCTCTGTCACCTTTCACTATGCCGGTGCAGGGCTGCACCCCAACGATGTGCTGAAAAAATGGAAAGCCGAACTGCTCCAATTGGACGAGGCAGCCCTATCTGCCTATGATGACGATAAACCCTCTGAAGTTGAAAAAATAAAGCAGGCTATTTACAGTGACATACAGGCAGCCATAGTAGGCAGCGAGCCGAAAATTAAAGAGGCAAATAAAATAGCTGACAATAGTTGGGAGCAATTTGCTTTTCCTGAGTTTGATCTGAAAACCTCAAGAGATAACGATGGCTGGTGGGCAAAAATTCACAGCCTGTCAGAAGAAATCAGGAAGCCCAAAACCCGCTCAGAAGAAACAGATGACCCGGAAGACCAGCCTGAAGAAAAGGGCAATCCGGAAATCCACACTTTTATGCAGGAACACATTTTATACCCCGCTGAAAACCGGGGCAACGTAAGCCACGACCACTCCTTAGCCCTGGATCGGTTCAGCGAATATTTATGCCGTTTCCCTTTTGAAAACGTAGTTTCTGAAAATTACTCCGAAGCTGATGAACCTGATTTCAAGTCTGAGTGGCAAATCTTTTTGATGGATTTTATCCAGGCCAAAGGAAACCTGTCGCCTGCATCATTAGACCCCAATATTGTTATCCAAGGCGACAGATGCACTTATTCCGCTTCCCTATCGCCCCGGCAAATTTTTAGGCTACGGCTCATGCTGCCCGCCAATACCCGGTTAGAAAGCTCTTTTAGTTCTGTGCTTAACTATAACAATGCCTTAAACTACAACTTCGTTTTATGAGACAACCGCTATTTTACCCCGGGAAAAAATTAGATGCCCAAGATTTAATCAACCTGGAAGAGTATGCTTTTTCACGGGTAAACATGTTAAGCCCCGACCACGGAGTGGTAAGTTTATACAATGATGGCGCACAACCTGATTATAGCAAAGAAAACGATCAATATTATTTCGTACTCAAAGAAATAAGAGGAATAACACCCGAAGGCAGACCCATAAAATTTAAAGCCGAAGGCACAGAGCGCCCTGCGCTCAAATTATTGTACCCTTCGCATGGCGTTTTTATCTGGGACATTTATATGGATGATAGTCATCCTGCAGGCAAAGCGGACGCTGACCCGCTTGGTGAAAAATACAGGCTTTCGCATCGGCTTATAGCTTCCTACGAAAACAAACAGACCGATGAATTAATACAAACGCAACCTCCCGCAATTGAAAAAAAGAAGCTGTACATTGGGAGATACCGGTTATCAGCCGGGCATCCTCCTGAAATTATAGCTCCTCCATACATTTTCAGCCTCGCTTCATTCAACTTTCCTTCTCAGTGGTGGCACGATTGGACGTATGCCATACGCCAGGCGCTCCGAAAAATTGCCGAAGACCATAAGAGTGAGTATGTGGAAAATTTTGTAAAACACATTTTGTACAATTATCCATTTTGGCCCTTATCGCAATTATTAAAAGCCAGCAATGAATTAGCCTGGCTTTGCACGGAAGCCAGCCTGGGCAACCTGCTCGATGAAGGTGCCATGTCAGAACTGCAGCAAACACAGATAAGCAACCCCCTACCCAGCGCTGTTTACAATATTTCGCCTTTTGAGATTCCTACTAAAATAAGCCAGATTCTGGGTAGCCTGCAGCGAAAAGATTGGAAGCTGATACCTGCAAAACAATATGACCTGATAGAAGGTACGCTGACAGTAAACCTGGCACTTGAAGGCAGGCATGAAATTAAATTCAGGTTTAAAACGGGTATAGAAGTCAACCAGGTCGAAAGGTTATTTATTGACAATTTTTTTGAAAGAAATCCAATCAGGTTTTCTGAAAAGGATGGTCTTAAAGATGACTGCTTTTGCTACGTTATAGAATGCCCCGGTACTTCTGGTGCTAATAAGTTCAATATCTCAGTTCCAAAAAAGTGGGAAAAAAGCAGCTTTTCACTCTATTACAGAACGGTTGTTGAAAAATAGACACATTCATCTCAATCAAAACTATTTATGGATAAAATATTGGTTCAAGACCCCGTTACCAGGAAATTTCTTCCCGAGTTTACGCCTTATTTTCAGCGTGTGCTGCGGCCAATAGACCAATGGGTACTCACAGAAATCATAGATGACTGGCGAAACAACCTCGGCATAGTGCCAACAGTAGAAGATTTTCGGCTTTTTACCCAAACAGCGCTAAAGTTTTACAAGACAAAGGCGCATGAAAAACATGCAGATTTCAAATGGATCAAGTGCATTCTCTTTATTTCGATGCAAAGGCTCTCCAGGAATATTGAGGAAAACACAATATGGGCACCGGAGTTTATTGAAGCCACAGGCAGATCGGCCATTGACCCAAACGAAGAAGTACTAAAAACCGTTGCAGAACTATACAACAACTGGCGCGATGAATCTAAAACCATCAATGGCGGCTATGCTCAGCCTTACGCTTTTTACCTCTTGTTTGAGGTGCTGATCAAAGATGAAACACTCCGCAAATACATCACTATGCGCAGCAATGGTGATATTCTCAGCAGCTACTTTACTACCGCAATAGTCAATGGCGAGGTTTCAATACCTAACAGGCTTACAGCCTTTGCGGCAGATTATTTCAGAAATGAAAAACAACTGATAGCGCCGGTGGATCCCGGCCTCGACATTAGTTCAATCACTCATTTTTTAGAAGTGAACCTTAGGGGTGTTAATATAGACCATATCATTGATAAAGCCAGTGAGCACCCTGCCATCACCGTCACTACCATGGGCATGATGAGCAGCGGAAAAACAACTATGATCAAAAGAATAAAAGCCGAACTAACAAAAGCGATAGGATTTCATAAAAACAATTTGTTCCCGATTACTCAACTCAATTATGTAAGAAAAGGCGACGAAGAAAACCAGGCAGGGGAAGCGACGGATTTTTTTGGCCCCATCCATACACGTACAAATCCAACAGGAACCGATAGAATTGAATTAGCAGGGGAGATAAGAATAAACAATCAGCAGTACAAACTTCTCTTCAACGATATAAGAGGAGGCATCACTACAAATTCTCCCGCTGATTACGACATTAATTTATCCAGCATTAAAGATAAGGAAGGTAAGTTATTGGAGAAAACATATCCTTTAGAATGCCTTTTATTACAAACCGATCTTCTGCTGATCGTTATGGATCCCGAAACTATTTTTTACGACGATGAAAAGTCAACTTACACTTTCGGCAATTTGCTGGGCGACATTGCCAGCCGGCTCAATTTCCTGTTTCACCATAGCAAACATGCTATGATTGCAATCGTATTTTCCAAAGCCGATGAATATGGCTCCGTCATTCGTGGCCCCCGAAATTTTATTCATAAAACAAGGCAATCAGATTTATTACTCAACTACATGCGCAGTGGCGATGAAAATTTCCTCGACCAGTTGAACATAGATATTACTTCAAGCTACAAAGGCAACACAGGAATGCAAAGGACGGTAACCTTGCTTATGCAGTCATTAAGGTATTTAACAGACATCATTGTATATACCAAGAAGCATCCGGTATTAAATTTTTATTTAGCCAGCAATCCCGCAATCCAGGATACCGAAAAATCCCGCTGGTCCGGCATAACAGATATTTTTAATGATTTCGCTGATTATTTTGCCTGGCTCATAGAATCAAAAGAGCAATCGAGAATAGCCCCACCGGCTGAAGTAACAGCTTCGGTAGAGAATCTGAAAGTAATCATTCACTATTTCAATCCCAATCACTTCAATGTACACTGCACAGTTCTGCGCAAAGTGGAGGAAGGGGAATATAAAAAAGTGGAGGAAGGAAAATCGGTTTATAACGACAACAGCAGCTCTTATACTGACACTGAAGTTTCTTATGGTACCAAGTATGTTTACAAGATATATTTTTCAAATGTGGTAAACAACACACTTACCAGCAAATTTGTAGAAATTCCTGTTCAAATACCAAAACTTTCAATTTCACCTCCTGTCCAGGTTGAATGTGTAAATATCAAAGACAAGATAACTGTTAGTTGGAAAAATGAAAATATTTTTTCAGTTAATGTCAGTATTGCCAGAAAGCATGCCGGTAGCGAGTTTGTGGAACTATTAACGAGTAAAAGAACCGCGGGGGCAGACTTTTTCATAGATGCAAACGCCGAGTTTGGGCGCAGCTACATCTATAAATTATGGTTTTTAGAAGATGCAAACCCGCTCAACATCAGCACCCCTGTAGAAAAACAGTGCAAGACCCGCCCATCTAAAGTAAAAAATATCCGTTGGGAAATAAAGCCTAATAACAATCAACCCGAGTTCATAGATATTTCGTGGGATGAATCCCGGAACGATTATCCAGTCACATACAAACTAATGCGGACTTTTAGAAATGATAAAATTGAAGACGTTACGCAAAAAGCGGTTAATGGAAGCGTGTACAAAGATACATCTGTCAAAAAAGGCTTCACCTATCAATACGGAATTATCGTAGCAGACGCTTCTGATGAAAATAATATAAGCGATCCAGAAGAGACTGCAGAAATAACATTGCCAGTGACAAATAATATTTTGGCAATTACTCTTATAACAATTATAAGCATTATATTGATAGTTTTGTTGATAAAAGTAATGGGATTATTATAGTTAGACTGTAATCATTAGTAATTCATTAAAAATGGAAATACTTCATTTTGTATTTGGTAAGTTTCAGACTAAATCCCCTGAATTTAATGTCTGGATAGCAGATTCCTTCTATTCAGATGGAAAATATAATGGACTAACTAATTTTATTATTAATAGATTCAACCGTGTTTTTTATAAAAATTTAGGATACCAGATTGCAGAATTTCCGGAAGTAATCACCTATTACGAAAATAATTTTTTATACTTAAAATTTTATCCGGCGACTTTAGAAGAACGGGGATCTGATATTTCACCGCTCTGCCACTGTTTCCTTTTCACCCCGCAGCAAATGGCTGCAATCAACTATGCACCCTGGAGATTGAGAAACAAATTTATGCAGGGTTTTGGAGGATTAGAAATTATTGGTTACGATGGTGCTATTTGGATAACAAGAGACGAAGCCGCCGAAAAAAAAGCTGCTAAAACCTTTAAAATAGAAATAGAAGCCTCTCAGGAAGTTGCGACTTGGCAATTAGAAAAAAATATCAACCCATTTTCCCAATATTATGCTATTCGTACAAACCGGCAGGAGGACGTATTCCAGCATCTGGAACCACAAAAAAAGCTTGATATTTTTGCTTCAGGAGTATTATGCAGGGGCGATTTAGGCTTAGTCAGGCTACTCGGATCAGGTCCTATTCACTTTGCTTTGGTACCCACTCATTTTGAAAATGCTCCTCGCAATTATAACCTATTGGATGAATTCGGTTTCCAACAGTTGCGACATGAAACAAATGAAGCAGTCCAGCATCCTTCATTAATATCAGGTCATGCTGATACTCGACCTCCAGAAGATTTTACACAACCTTCGTCCGCTAGCAGTTCTTCACATACCCAACTTACCGAGGCAACAAATGACACAACAGGCGGTACTAAAAGAATAGAGCGTCCTGCATTGGCAAAAGATGAATATCCTTATGTAGAAAAAAAAGAGGTACCGGAAA
>JAYTGA010000143.1:0-4580 GCA_043733905.1 Segetibacter sp. | reverse complement strand
CAAAAAATCCATTATTTTTCTATAAAAAAATCCTGCTAATCCCTTCAATCCGTGTCATCCGTGTTCCCAAATACCCTTCAAATTGATTCATGCAACAACTTCCTTTTTCTTTTGAAAAGGTTGATGTCAAACTTACCAAACCGATAGCTAAAATTCAACCTCCTGATTTACGGGTCTCTTATTTGTTCGGTCGTCCCCCATGCTGGAAGGAATGAATACCAGATAACTGTTAACGGAGATATTCGCTTACTTTCTTCGAAATGAAATCCTGTACACCTTTCCATGTCTGTTTTTTTAAACTCACGGGTTCTTCACTTTCTTCCGCATCTGCAAAATAGGTGATGGCTTGCGGAACTGTTATCAGCAGGTTTTGGGTGGTGTATTTTTCTTTATGAAACTGAATAAAATCCTTGATGGTAAAGTGTTTCAGCAACTCTGCAATGTCCCAAAAATCTTTCTTTTTGCCCCGCCCCAAAATGGCCTGAACCTTCATGGCAATGATGTCTTCGGTGGAAATCATCCTGATGTCATCAAACACCAGTTGCGGCCTGATAATGGGATGTGGGTGTCTTATAATGTCCACTTTCACCTCATCAATGAAACAAAAGATTCCAAAGCGTGGTGGCTTTTGCTCCATGATAAATTTATCTGAAAATTTTTCCTCACAAGCTTTGATAATGATTGCATTTTCAAAGAGCTTGGTTGAAAATAAATCAAAATCAACAGATACCCTATGCCCGTACAATAAAGACAAAGCGGTGCCACCGACCAATGAAAATTCGCTGAGATCAGGCATTCTCATCAGTTCATTCAATAAGGAAATAGCATGGGGTTCGACTGTCTCAAAGTGTAGCATCTGAAATCTTTTAGGGGTCGGTCAATCACTGCACTTGCCAGGTACATACGGGTTTCAGGTAAAAATTTGGCGTTCAATAAAGCTGTGGTTACCTTGTCATCCCCATAATAGCGGCGGCAATTGCGGATGTCGTCAACATCTCCCCGCTCAAAAACACGTTCTATTACAAAATTGGCCTTTGCATCGTAGTCAATGTTTTCAAAAACTACATCCCAAAAAATACGTTTGTTAAAAACAGGTTTTGCCTTGTCTTCCATAGGATAAAGTTATTGCAAAAGCCGAATGATTTTTAAAAAAAGAAAGGCGAAACAAATATGGTTCGCCTTCAAAAAAAAGATTTTTCTACTTAAAATTTATCCCCCAATCATCATATCCGTGCCAGACCCAACGTCTTTTGTGCTTTTCCTTTTGAAAAGATTGATGTCAAACTTGCCAAACCGATAGCTGAAGTTCAACCTCATGATTTGGGGGTCTCTTCTTCTTTCAGTCGTCTGCATCAGGAAAGATGATTCTGAATAAGTGCTGTACTTCTGTGTCCTTAAAAAGTCGTTCATGCTCAGCGTAAGCGATGCACTGGTTCCGCCCTTCCATGTCCAGTCTTTGCGCAGCGCAATGTCAAACGAATATCTTGGGTTGATGTAACCCTGAGCTGTTGCTTGCGGGCCTCCGCCAAACATTCCACCACCGCCGCCAGGGCCACGTCCGCCACCACCACCGCCGCCGCCTGTTTGGGGTAGTACAGTCTTGGCGTAATATTCTCCGGAAAGCTGAATAGACACACCTTTTAGAATCTTAAACGTGTTATTGGTTTTGGCAAACCAGCTTAATTGTTCGTTGGTAATGGCTGCCTGATCTTTGGTCGCATCCACGGTCAGTTTTGAGTCGAAGATGTTTACATTCAGCATCATTTCCCACCATTTTGTAAGTGGCATTTTGTTGGTGAGTTCTATGCCGTAAGTCATGCTGTTGTTGGCGTTTACGTATGTGTTATACAACACGCTGTCTGCACTTGAATAGAAGTGTGCAGTGTCAGGATTTTTATCACGATACTGGTAGCGGGTAATGAGGTTGGTGTTATATTTAAAGAAGGTGCTGACCAAAAAGTTTGCCCCTTTTTTATAATTGTTGTTGTATGAAATCTCGAATGAGTTGGTAAACTCTGGTTTTAGCTGTGCATTGCCAACACTCAGATTATATGGATCGCTGTAGTCAATGAAAGGCATGAGCTGAAAGAAATTCGGACGATTGATTCTTCGTGAATAGTTGCCTTGTATGTCTTCTTTGTCGGAGAGTTTATAAGTGACAAAAGCACTTGGAAACACCGCCATTGGAAAGTCAACATTGAAGTTGGAAACCGAGTCTTTGCCCAATGCCTTTTTGGTAATGCTTCCATTGTAAGTGGAACTCTCTGCACGAAGCCCAAGCTGGTAACTCCACTTGTTTACTTTAATGCTGTAGTTGACATAAGCAGCATACACTTTATCTGTATATTTATAATTGCTGCTCAGGTTGTCTGACAATACATATTGATTCGTTGGAGGAATTTTAAAGTATTGGTTGTTTTCATTTTCAAATTCCCTGATAGCCGCCCTGGCACCCAGTTCCAGCTTTTGATTTTCAGTAATCGGGTTGGCATAATCCGTTTGAAAAGTATAGTTCTTTGTAGTGCCGCCGCCAAGGGTTTGCTGGTTGACAGGAGGGTTTTTTATTTCGTAAAGCGATTTGTAAGATTGGGTGTTAATGAAGTTGGTGTTGTCGTTTTTGCTGTAGTTATAATTGGCATCAGCAGTCAGTTCGTGACCAGCTTCGGTAAAGTTGTGTTTGTAACTTAACTGCGTACCTAGATTTTTAAAATTGCCAACACTGTTTTGGGTGACTGTGTTAAAAGAAGGATTGAGCTTTAACAAAGAATCTACCCGTTGATTGTCGTTGTTTTTAAATTGACCACGGTTGTAGTTAGCTGCTATTGTAATTGTATTTCTATTATCAACCAGGTAGTCAAATCCGCCACGGAGAAAAGCGAAATAGCCATTGCTGACTGGGTTGCCTGTTTGATAAATGCGGCTAAAGGGTACACTGTTTAAAATGTCTGTTCTGTATGTCAGAGAGGTTGACTTCGACTTGCGTTGGTTGTACATACCTGTAAGAAAGAAATTGATTTTATTCTGCCGTAGGTTAAAGTCTCCACCCACATTTATTTTCCCCCTGCTGTCCACCCCTGTTCTGATGCCGCCGTTGTAGCCGGTTTTTTTATTTTTCTTCAGCACAATGTTCAGGATGCCTGCATTGCCACCCGATGCATCAAACTTAGCGGATGGATTGGTAATAATTTCCACCCTGTCTATGATGTCTGCGGGTATCTGATCCATCGTCATTGTCGTGGGGCGGCCATCTATAAACAGTTGCGGAGTGGCATTGCGCATGGTCACATTTCCGTCAATGTCCACACTCAGCGTTGGGATGCTTTTCATGACCTCGGTGGCAGTTTGGCCGGCACTTGTCAGGTTTTTATCTACGTTAAATATTTTTCTGTCCACGCCCATTTCAAACAATTGTTTGGTGGTGGTCACTGTCACATTTCCAAGGTCTGCGGCAGTGGTTTGTATTTTTATGTTGCCCAGGTCTTTGTCCACCATGTTCATCATCTGTTCTCTGCTGCCTTCACCTGCCGAGCCGCCTTGAGGCATTTTAAGGCCAAAGGATAGTTTCTGAGTCAATGGCTTGTAGCCTACTGTAGAAATTTTCAAACTAAAACTTCCCATCACAGACAGATTGTCGAGGCTAAAGTCGCCGTTTGATTCGGTAACTACTGTTTTGAGAATGCCGGTCGTCATTTTCTTTTTTGAGGTGTCAAACCGGTTGCCTGTCAGTTGCATGGTCACACCTTCTACCCCTTTGCCAGTGGTGCTATCTATTATTTTGCCATAAAAATGACCAATATTCATGTTTTGCCCCCCCATGCGACCCATGCCGGGCATTTGGGCAAAGCTATAAGAAGCGATAAAAAGAACCAGCGCGGTGAGAAATGTTTTCATTAATTTGATTTAAAAAGGCCGAAGTTCTAACACCAATTGGATGTAGATTGTTAAATTAGGATAAACGGGTATTATGACAGGTGGACGGGCAGCAGTTTTTTTTCCGGTATTATTCATTCATTTTTGCATTCAGCATTTTTATATCATGCTACATAACTATTGTACCATAAAGACTTTTGTGAATAAGAAGTAAAGATTGAAAGTTATTTCAGACATTTATATGGAGGAAAGGGGGGTGATATTTAATCGTGGCTTTTTAAACACGATACAATACAGTGGTGTCGACGCAAAAATTTGGAACAACAGCAAGGACGTAAACAAGCAAGAAAAAATGCAATTTTAAACTTACTACTTCCTAATAACTGCAAGATTTATTTGTTTTTTGAGAAAAGTGCCTCAAAAATTATAAACAGAAATGAAAATAAAACTACAATCCAAAACGGGCTTAAAACCCATAGCCAAGTCCAATGTATTACTCCCAATAATTTTAGGACAACAAAAAGCATAGAGAGAAGTGACCCCAACATTGAACTGGTTCTAGTAGCATTTGTATTTTGCATAACTTATGATTTTATTTAAGTTTTATTTAGTCAATACTCCGGTAATAATTTAAGCGGCCATTGAACCTATATGTAAGCATTGGTCGTAGAGTTTTTTTATTTTATTGCAATTCAGGTCAAGACCTAAGT
>JAYTGA010000142.1:0-3739 GCA_043733905.1 Segetibacter sp. | reverse complement strand
TAGGGAATTGTATTGAGGTAATCCTGTAGCATGATGGTGGCGGCTATTTCATCTACCAGGTTTTTGTTTTGCCTGCTTTTTTTCTTCATTCCACTTTCCACCATGCTTTGCACAGCCATTTTAGATGTATTGCGTTCATCTACCTTGAGAATAGGCATTGAGGGGAAAATCTTCTGAAAACGATTTATAAATGCCTGAACAAGCGGGGTGGCATCTGTGTCTGTGCCATCCCAATTAATGGGGTAGCCAATGATGACTAACTCCACTATTTCTTTTTTAAAATAGTCTGTTAAAAATGTTTCCAGATCTTTAGTGTGGATGCCTGTAAGACCGCCTGCCAGTATTTTAAGCGGATCAGTAACGGCGATACCTGTCCTTTTGGAACCGTAATCAATTGATAAAATGCGGGGCATAGAAGCACAAAGATATAGCAGGGCAATAGAATAAGGTTGTGGCCTATCCTTTATGCAGTGATGCCTCGCCTTTCATTTGAAATTTCTAAATCATTTTTTAATATTAAAACCAGTAAAAAAATATTTTTTTCCCAAACCCAACCTTTTCTTATTTCACTGTTGTATAACAATTTGAGAGTTCTTGAAACCTATTTTATCTATTTTTACCTAAAAAAAACATTATGAAAAAGATGTACGTGCTACTCATTGCGGCTTTTATTCTTAGCAGTCATGTATTTGCTCAAACTGGCGTTATTGATGGTGACTTTGCCAACAAAGGTATTGCCACATCTGCCTATAACACCATACAAATGAATGGACACACATCAGCCTTGCAACCTGATGGAAAAATTATTATGGTGGGTGGCAATGGTTCTAACCAGGTTACCCTGGTAAGATACAGTTCAAGTGGCTTTATTGATAATAGCTTTGGTACAAACGGGGAAGCTGTTATTACCGCTCCTTCCGGTTTTAACCTGGGAGGTACTTCGACATCTCTTGCAGTTCAGGCCGACGGCAAAATTGTTTATGCCAGCAACGCATTGGACAAAATAGTGCTTTTAAGGTTAAAAATAAACGGAACACAAGACAGTTCATTTGGCACATCGGGTATAAGCTATACCGGAGTTTCTGCCGGATGGTCCTCACAGGTTGGGAAGGTGATTGTGAAGGCTAACGGGAGAATATTGACAGGTGGAACAGGGACTTATGCCTCAGACAAATATTTTGAAGTAGCACAATTTCTGTCCAACGGCAAAATTGATTCTTCCTTTGCAGTCAACGGGTTTTATCACTATAATGCAGGCCAGCAGGGAGGCTGCTTTTCGATAGCACTGATGCCCAACGGGCATATAGCGGCAGGCGGTATGATATTTAACCTGATAGGCAGTTTGAATGTCATTAACCTTTTGGCAAATGGAAGTGTTGATAATACCTATGGAACAAACGGCATTGCAACGTCTCTGCCATATACAACGTATCGTTCAATTTCCTGCAGGTTAGTCATTCAGCCTGATAGTAAGGTGGTGGCAATGGGATATGCAAGTTATGGAGGAGGACAAGGTATTGGAGTTGTTCGCTTCAAAGCAAACGGACAACGCGATAGCAGCTTTGCCTGGCAGGGTACACTTACTACAACATTTAAAGACCTTCATGACCTGCCTCAAAATGTGGCGCTTCAACCAGATGGAAAAGTAGTTATCAGCGGCTCAACCAGCGGCAAGTTTGCCCTGATGCGTCTGCAATCAAACGGCACGACCGACTCTACCTATGGCAGAATAGGAAAAGTCGTTACCAACATGCCGGGCACAGGCAGCTATATTGGCTATTCATTTATGCAGCCTGATGGCAAAATGGTGCTTACAGGCATCAGCAATATAAACAGCATGTACAACTTTGTTGCAGGACGATTTGAAAGTTCCACTGTTGCTTACTATAACACCCTGAAGGGTAGTTTCTTTTCAGATGACAACCACAACGGAATCAGGGATGCCAATGAAATGTTGCTAAGCAATGTAAAGACTTCTGTAAGAAAGAACCGGTTCGATTCGCTATCAGCTATTTCATCGAACGGACAATTTAATCTTCAATATCTTGATACCGGCGCTTATGTTTGCAATGCAATTGTTCAGTCATCCTGCTATAGTACGCCTATTCCGGCTAACCATGTCACCAACTACACTACTTACTTCAATGTTGACAGCGTTACGTTTGCCATGCAACCTGCACCATGTTTCAGAGATCTTGGCATCGATCTGATTACCTGTCACAGGGTTAGGCCAAGACCAGGAATGCCCCTTTACTATTCACTTTATTTTGGAAATGCGGGTACCGACATTGCCGCAGGAACTGTTCAATTTGTCAAAAGCAGTAAACTGGACTTTGACCATGCAGATATGACACCTGCATCTATCAACGGCGATACCGTGAGGTGGAATTTTTCAGGACTGCTACCCCAGCAGATGGTTCGCATCTATCTTTTTTTAACCGTTAAAATGCCTCCTTTTGCAAATATTAACGACTCACTTATTTCTGTAGCCACTATAAAATCAGACACGGCGTATGAGGCGAATTTGCAAAACAATATTTCTAAGATTAAGCAAATAGTTGTCAACTCATATGACCCAAACAATAAGATAGAAAACCACGGCGGCACCATAGCAGCGGCACAAGTGGCTGGTGGCGAGTATCTGACTTACACCATTAACTTTCAAAACACGGGCACTGATACCGCTTACGATGTATTTGTACATGACACGCTCAGCGATAAGCTTGACTGGACTACATTAGAAATGATCAATGCAAGTTCCAATTATCAATTGGTGATGAACGAGGGTAAATGTGTATGGTCGTTTAAAAATATTTATCTGCCTGATAGCATTGTAAACCTGGAAGGTAGCCACGGATATGTTAGCTATCGTATTAAGCCAAAAGCAAACGTTCAGATTGGCGATGTCATAAAAAGTGCAGCGGCCATTTACTTTGATTATAATCTGCCCATTTACACCAATGCTGAAACAACAACTATTGTAGCAGATGCATTGCCATTGAAATTGCTTTCTTTTACTGCAAAAAAAGAAGGAAGAACAAACCTGCTGAACTGGAGTACGGTCAATGAAATAAACGTGGATCATTTTGATGTGGAAAGAAGTGCCAATGGCAGGGAGTTCACTAAAATTGGAGCAACTAAAGCAACCAACTACGCACCACTCACTGCTCATTATACTTTTACTGATTTTTCACCACTCACATCCAGCAACTACTACCGCCTGAAGATGATGGACAAAGACGGGCAATCCACATATAGCCCGGTAAGACTGGTTAGCAACAACAGCAACTACATTGTTTCAGTTTATCCAAATCCGGCGAAAGACAATTTGCAAATACAGATTGAAAGCGAAATGAGAGGCCAATTGCAAATAGTCGTATTGTCAGGCGATGGCAAGGTGGTTTTATCTTCCAGCTTTACCGCCAACGAAGGCAGCAATTTGCAAAGCATGAACATTAGCACCCTGCCTAAAGGAAGCTACTTTTTGAAAATAATTTCAGCAAGTGGCAAAGAAGAGCAGGTAATGAAGTTTGAGAAGTTTTAGTTGAGGAGGTTTTATAAAGAGTGACCCTGGTATTGATGTGTCCTTCCGGATATATTAAATGCCAGGGTTTTTTTGTGTTTGACCTCAAAAATGCCCTAACCCAACTTGCAGCCTTTCCCCCAATTTTCATCTTTTTTGAATCTTTTTTGAGTGTTTTTGAATCTCCCAAACACTGCAAAGCCTTGCTATTAAAGG
>JAYTGA010000141.1:0-13993 GCA_043733905.1 Segetibacter sp. | reverse complement strand
AAAGAGAGGGGTTATCGAATCTGTGAATGATATTTTGAAAACTGTCTGCGACATTGAGCACACCAGGCACAGGAGCCCGGTCAATATGTTGGTCAACCTGTATGCGGGCTTGTGCAGCTACACCTGGCTGGATAGATTGCCCTCCATTTTTTAACCAATGAGCCAAAACTCACGTTAAAATACACTAGCCGGGAGTTATGGTATTGTTCGATTTTGAACGTCACTTTACAATTACACTAACATGCCCACAAAAACAAAACAACTATTCAAAGGCACCCAGGTGCAGTTTTACATGATCGCCCTCATGGCTTGGAATTTCTTTCGCCAGCAGATCGCAGAGTTTATGCTCTTCGATTCCCGCTACACCTCACAGACGGCAAACGATGCCATTGATGCGGTCAATGCGGCCAAGGCGCTCAAGAACATCCAGCAGCGTAATGTCGTCACATCGCTCAACCGCAATGAGTCTATGGATGCCAATGCAACCCTCTGCGAGTTATGGCAAAGCCTAAAACGTTACATTCTTAAGAGTTACAAAGGCCAAAGTGGAAAAGATTGCCTCAAGGCCGCAGGCGAGGCCTTCTACCTCAAGGCAGCCGCAAACGACTGGTCGTCCGTCATGAGTCTCATCGAAAACAGCACAACCTTCATGACCGATCATCAAAACGAACTCATCACTAAAGGAGGCATGCCTGCCGATTTCATAAAAACGTTTACAGTCGCTGCAGAAAAATGCTCCAACGATGTCACCGAGTTTAAGACATCGGTACGTAAAAAAAATGAGCAAACCATCACCAAGCAAGATGCTAACAAGGCTGTGTTCGAAAGCCTCCAGGCCATGCTGGCAGATGGGCAGGATATCTTCAAAAAAGATTTAAAGTCAAAAAATAACTACATCTACAACAAGCTTTACCAGGTGGCCAAAGCCAACTCCCCCGCCAGCCTCCGTGGCTATCTCACCGATGCCAATGACAAGCCGCTCCCAGGAGTCAAAGTACAGGTCGAGAACACCGAACTCGTAGCCATAACCAACAAAAAAGGTTATTTCAGGTTTGCCCGCATGTCTGCAGGCAGTTCCATGATAACGTTCAAAAAAGCCGGGCTTATTGACATGTTTGAAGGCGTCATACTAAAAGCCGGCACAGGCAAGCTGCTAAATGTAACCATGCAACCAGCCATTGAAAATGAAGTAAGAAAAATAGAAGCAGCCTAATGAATATTTGAATTAGGTATAAGCTTCGCAAACTTTGTAAAAAACTACATGATAAGTATACGCTCCTTACACCAGTTGTTACATAAAAAGCCTTATTCTCTTGAGCCCCGCCATTGCCTATCGTGTGGACACATTTATAGTGTATGTGGCTTTTGCTCCGAAGGAGCGGCGTGTTTATAGCAAATTAAGAATGAGGGAGGTTTTGCAGGCTCCGAAGGTGCCTCATGGGCGATGATGTGCTTGTAGATTAATGCATATTTACAGAAAGGTTGAACCTGTAAGAGCTCCTTTGGAGCCGGAAAACCTTCTTGGAATTGTCTTCTCTAAACACGGCGCGCCTTCGGAGCTGGATAAAAGATGTGTCAACACGATAGGCCATGGCGGGATTCTGAAACATGCGCAGCAGTTCCACTTCTTGCCCTTCTCCCCTGGGAGAAGGGTTGGGATGAGGCTTCCTCCGTTGCAACAACGAAGCCCCGCGGCTTGAGCCTTTGATATAACCTTGACTCGGTTTTCAAAACGTTGTACCTAATCCTAAAAAAAATTATTTTAAAAATGAAGGCCACCCTGGGAACAGGATGGCCTTTGTCAATAACTATATAACCTAAACCCCTATAAATGAATTAACCAATTTCTTATAAAACGGTCAATCTATCTAACAACTTTAGTGCTGTTGGCGAAGTTTTAATCCCATGGTTCGGGAAAACACCAACAACGTCTTAACCCAATAACCCAATTAACTAATCAACCAATTAACCAGGTCTAATCCGCCCCATCCGTCCTTGCATGTGTCACTGCATATCCGCCTATTTTCTTTCCTGTTTCCAGTCCTTTTGCGCAATCGCTGCGGTAGTGTATGCCGCCATACATGCGGCTTACAGAGGCATCGGCAGCCATGCCGCTATAGAGAGTTGCCTTCTCAGGAACAATGTATCCAAGTATGGTTGAGGCAGCTCCGCTAAATGTGGAATGGCCCGAAATGAATGCAGGAAAATTGGGTACACCCGTAATAGTCTTAATAGAAGGATCAACCTGCGAAGGACGTGGATTGAAGTATTGATACTTAGTGGCCCAGCATACCGTAGCTGCATCCATCATGCTCATATTCAGCAAAGCCAAATCCCTTGCCCAGCGCAATTCGCTGAATCGTTTTTCAATAAAATCTTCGCAGGCAATCGCGTTCCAGTGACCGGGAGGCGTGTATGTTCCCGCACCATCGCCCCAAAAGTGTACAAGTTTCACCTGGTCTCTTGTAGGGTTTTCGCACATACTTTTTATCTCGTTTGTTTCATCTTTAAACTGCTGGCTCTTGGTGCCTGGCGGTGCCACAGGGCGCAGGCTAAATGCAGTGGCAGAATCAAACAAGAACGATTTCACATTGCCAAAGAAACATAGCATCGGCGGACGTTTTGGAGACTCCAAACTTATCCACGGTGTTTCGCCACGGGCAGCGCAGTCGGTTTCAAACTTTGCCCAGTCGGTTGGTGTGCCGACTGCCTTGCCCGCTTTGTCGCCACGGCCTCTTGCAATGAACACATTGGCAACAGCCCTGCCCAGTGCTTCACCAGCATCCAGGTCGCTGCGAACATTAGCACCGGCCACCAGTCTCGAGAACTGTGCTTCCTGTGCTTTCTGCTCTATGTAGCCTATTTCCGTAGGGAAAAACAATTTCATCATTTCGGCTGTAACACCTGCCAGCACTGCATCTTCCGATGGGTAAGAAGGCAAGCTGCTTCTCGGCACCAACGGATTGATGGACGAATCGCTGGCATAAGGTGCAGCACGTCGGTAAAGTTTTTTATAGTGCCAGGCAGCCACCAATGCATCATATTGCGCAGCAGCTATGTAGGCATAAGCCCTTGCCGCATACGGCGGATTGGCAAAAGGAAACAGCGGGTAAGCAAACGGATTGGCTGCACTGGGAATCGGGTATGTGCCATCATCATTTTGATAGGGTGGCAGGTTGTATTTGGCCACCAGTTCCCGCATAATTTCGTTCCAGCGGAGTACGGATCCTGCTCCCCAATATTTCACCATTTCTCTTTGGTCGCCTGTCATGTTTCTTTGCAGACCTTTTATTTCGTTCAATTCTCCAATGTAGCCCGGCGTAGTAATGGCGGCAGGTGCAGCCACAGCAAATGTATCAGGGCGTTTCAGCAAAATTGTCTTCCAGGTGCCGCCGTTGCTGTCAGTTTTGATTGGGTCAAGAGCTGCAATGTCGTCTGTGCGGCCATCCACGTCTTTTGAGCAGGAGTAAAAAATGCCTGTGCAAGTGGCTATTAACAAGAAAGTGTATAGAATTTTCATTTTAAAAGTAGTTTGAAAAGGTTATCGTCAGACCTCACCCCGACCCTCTCCAAAGGAGAGGGAGGAAAGCCTTTGAATTTATTTTTTAGTTTTTTTGTTGTTGGTTGAGACTCCTTTTTTGGTAAAGTCAATGATGTAAAATACGCCACCATAGAAGCCTGTTGACTGGCCTACATTTCGTCCACCAAGCACTGTGCTACCACCAGCAATGATAGATAATGCAGGCAATTTATGTAGTGTGTATTTCACATTCACACCAGCGGTACTCATGTTCATTTTGTTGCTGGGAAATGGCATATCATTCTTGCGGATGTTAAATCCATCCTGCGTAATCATGTTGTTGAATACAGCTTCTGCTATCAGGAAATTGCTGCGGTAGCCTGTCCTGAAGTTGTAAGAAATCACATCGGGCATTTCTACCTCGTTGGTCAGGTGCATTTGTGTAGTGTAATATGCGGAGCGGTCTATTTTGATATTGTTGCGATAGTTGTAAGTGCCGGATGCAGTGGCAAAAAACCGTCCACGCTGATAGTCGGCTATCAGGCGGCCTGTCACTGTTTTACTACGCATTCCAATTGCCAGTGGCAGAAAGTCTGCCACATAGTTGGTCAGTGGAAATGAGAAGCCGCCAACGCCATAAAGAGAGAACTCATTTTTTCCAAACGTTTTTTCCAATGCCAGATACTTGACAAACAACGACAAATCCTGGATTCCTTTCATGCCCTGAAGGGTGCCAGCAGAAGCTTTGGTTTTAATGTAAGGGACACTGAAAATGAAATTCAGTTTATCGGAATAACCATAGTTGCCCATGACACTCACAGATTGCATACTCACCGTTCCCAGGTTGAGATTCTCTCTTTTAAATGTTCCTTCCCAGTAGTTTTTCCAGCTACTGTAGCCATACATAATGCCGGTGCAAAAATTCTTTTTCTGCATCATAATGGCATCCATGTCCGTTTGTGCTACAGCGGGTTTCAGAGCTGTTGTGCATAAACACACGATGAATGCAATTCGTAAAAATTGTTTCATTTTTTCTGTTGTTGAGTGTTTGGAGTTTAATGTTTAGTGTTTAATGTTGGGTTTGTATTTAATGGAGTTGCTTGTTGTTCATTTATCATTCATAATTCTGCACGGCGTTGTTCCATGAATAGCCGATAATCCTTTGCGAAGCAAAAAATCCTTTATTTTCTACAAAAAAATCCTGCTAATCCTTTCAATCCGTGTCATCCGTGTTCCCAAATACCCTTCAAATTGATTCATGCAGCAAAGCCATTCTGCACTCATCATTCTACATTCATCATTCCTCATTACTTCCTCATCACCAGCTTGTTCACCACCAGTGTTCCTACCTTCTTTCCACATTCGGTACTCACAATGCACGTTGGGTGAAAGTGTATGCCGCCATAGAACCTTGCCCAGTTGTTTTCTTCCGCTGCTGCCCTGAACGATTTGAATGAACGGGGCTTGATGCCAAACTCGTTTTCGGTCGTGTCGGTGTATTGAAAATTGTCACCAAACACACTGGTGAGCGCCTCTGCCGCCGAAGACGAACAGGTGGAGTGTCCACAGGTATATTCAGGAAAAGGTGGCGTTTGCAAATAAGGCTGCCAGTTCTGGTCTATATATTTGTTGATGGCGGTTTCAGGCCGCACGGTATTGTATTTATACTTCGCATTCCAGCATTGTATAAAGGCATCAAACAGGGCAATACTTGTTTTTGCATAAGCGCAAACAGTGGTTGCAAAGTCGGCATGGGCAGTCTTTGCAGCTATTCCTACCACGCTCATCCAATGGCCGGGTGGCGAAAACTTCTTGGTGCCAAACATCAGGTGACCAGACACGTTTAGTTTAAACGGGTTGTCGTCCCAAAAGTCGGCCATGTGCTTTTGTTCATCGGTTAGGTTTTCAACTGCATGTTTCACGGCTATCACCTGTTTTCCATAATCGCTGTTGGTGTCTTTTATGTTGAATTTAAACGGAGCAGGCGGCACAAACAAAGCGGCACTGTCCATGACCAGTGGCCTTATCCTGTTCCAGTGCGGCTCCATGGCTGAGGTGTAAGCAGGTGGCGTTGGCACCCATCTGCCCTCTTCGTTAGTAACGGTGTATTTCTCTGCGCTGCGAGTCTGTGCATAGCTGTCTTTTTTTGACCAGCGGAGTATGGCGGCAGACACGCTATCGGCATATTCCACAGAGTTGGCAAACATGTCTGATGGCATACCATGCGCTGTTGCCATTGCTTTCATACTGTCCACGTATTCCTTCATACTCCCTTCGGGAAATGTGACTGATTCGCCGAGTTTACAAAATGCAAGCAGTGATGCAAATGGGAAATAGACCGGCTTGCTGCTGTCGGGCTTTGGCACAAAGGCCAATCCATTCAACTGTCCACTCAGCGACTTGTATTTGGCCGGGTTGCCCGCTGCCATTACTTCGTAGGCTGCCACGTTTGCATACAGGTAATTTCTTGAAGCCACAATCGGGCTAAAATTATTACCCATCACCACCGTGTTCAACTGGTGAACAGTGGAAGCGTAAAGCAAAGGGTTGTTGAATATTTTGTCGTAATCACTCTTTCTGTTGCAACTAACCAATGCTGCAAATGCAGAAAGGCACACAAGCCATTTCATCATAAATAGGAAAATTAAAAAGGGGTTTTTTCTGCGAAAAAAGAAAACAATTAATAGAACGTCACGGGGCATTTGCCTGTGGAATCAATGCTTTCTACACAGAAAATAATGTTGGGAGAATTAGCAGCAAACATCCGGGGGTTGCCCGTTGAATTTGATAGAAAGGTTGTTGAGAAACAAATGAGGGTCGCTTGCATAAGCGGTTGTCAAACCTACACTATTGCACGAACCATGAAAAACCAAAAGGTTGTTATCGTAATCTGACAGCAGTTTTTTGATAAGAACAGTTTTTGAATTGTGCTGTTTATTTCCCGAAGGGGCAATATCGTTTGTGTTTTTATAAAAATCATTTTTGGCAAATTCCATCTTCGTTTTGGTCGCATTGCTGATACACTGAAGATAAAGAGTATCGTTGGCAACCTTGCGTTTCACATATTTGTAGTAGGAGCCTTTGTATTCCATTTCGCCATCGCAACGTTCGTAGGTGGTGCGGTCGTTCTGGTAAGCGAGGTGTAAAGGAATTCTCAACTCAACTAACTGACTTTCATCGTAAGCATTGTTGTCGAGTTGAACCTGCATTCTGCTGTCATTTTTCTGCTGCACATATCCCATCACAAACCGGTATCCAAACCAGTTGAAAGTGAGCAGGCAAAGCAATAAGACAGCGGTAATCTTTTTCACGTCAGGTATTAATGCGGCGGCAAGTTAAGTAAAATGTTTTTACAGTTGTTTATTCAAAGCGAGCATTTTATTAAGGTAAAGTTTTTTGTTGCGCTACCTTTAACCTTATGGATGAAAAGGAAGAATTCTTTATTGAATATAAAGGAAAGCAGGTGAAAGTATTTGCCATCAGAAATGAAGGCAACATTTATTTCATTGTCCATTTGAAAGAGATGATTACGATTGCAGAAGGAATGGTGAATGAAGAATGGATTTGGTATGACGTGGGGCAAGGTGAAACCCTTGTGGCAACTGAGTTAGGTGAATTAATTGAGAAAATGGATGTTTAATTCGTTCATGGTTTTTCTTGAAACGACTTGAAAAAGGCAAAATAAATTCTTAAGATTTACTGATAAATATTTTGCAGAAAAGCAAGAACCTCCACAACTATTTGCGGAGGTTCTTTTTTAATAAATATTCTACTTGATCTTACTTTTTTTGATCAGGCAGATGATTCAATTTATGTTTTTTTGTTTACCTGGTACTGGGGAAATAATCGTTTTTCGAAAAGCTTTCCAACACCAAATCAACAATTGTTGCAATGAAGTTATTAGATGGGCTGGCTTTGTTGTTGAGATTAGCAACTCCGGAGTTTTTTTTCATAGACTGATTTTTTTAAGTTGATAAAATGGATTTATTATAAAACGAATCCCTTAAAAAAACTATTGCCTTTTTTTCATTTTTTTTTGAAAAATAACTGAGAAAAAGCCACATGGAAATTGGAGCCGGGCTTTAGGGCCGGTGCATAGCTACGCCAGGAAAGTTGTGAAGAACACCAATTTCTATTTCGGTTTCACCTCGTTCATTGCCTCAAACAAGATTTGTTCAACAATGGCCTCTGCAAGAAATTTGATAATAGCGGACTGCGGCTTGGTTTGTTTATCGGTTTGCATAATCGTTTTTCTTTTCAAACGATTTTTTTTAGCTGAAAGTGTGTTGGAATGTTGTTAGTAGAAATAAATAAGGGCGCTCTTTTTGAACAACCTTTATAAGACAGACCAACGTAAGCATCAAAAGGCGAAAATCATCTCCTACTTCGCCCTATCCCAACTTAATTTACCCCATTTTTTGCTTCTTCTCCAAAAAATCAAGACTTTCGTAAATATTAAGATGGCAACTCCTAAAGACATCCTTCTGCAATATTGGGGACACGCTGCTTTCCGACCTTTGCAGGAGGAGATTATCAATACCGTTTTGTCTGGCAAAGATGTACTGGCTCTGCTGCCAACAGGCGGGGGGAAATCGGTTTGCTTCCAGGTGCCTGCGTTGGCAATGGAGGGGTTGTGCCTCGTCATCAGCCCGCTGATTGCGCTGATGAAAGACCAGGTGGAGAATCTGAAAAACCGGAACATACAGGCTTTGTCCTTACAAAGCGGTATGAGCCACCCGGAGGTGAAGGAAACCTTGCAAAATGCAGCTTACGGGCCTTATAAATTTTTGTATGTGTCGCCGGAAAGGCTGGAGAGTGCTTTGTTTAAGGAATACCTGCCCGCCCTGCCGCTCAACCTGATTGCGATAGATGAGGCGCATTGCATTTCGCAGTGGGGCTACGATTTCAGGCCACCTTATTTGCGCATTGCCAACTTGAGAAAAGAGTTTCCGACTGTGCCTATGCTTGCTCTCACCGCTTCGGCAACCCCTGTAGTGCAGCAGGACATTTGCGATAAGCTGCTGTTTTCCGAACCCGCTATTTTCAGGCAGTCGTTTGAAAAACCGAACCTTTCTTTTAGCCTGTTTAATGCTGACAGCAAGATCAATAAACTACTTGACATTTTGCAAAAAGTACCCGGCACGGCCATTGTTTACTGCCGCAACCGGAGGCGGACTAAGGAGATTGCCAACCTGCTTTCGCTCAATAAAATATCAGCCGATTTTTATCATGCCGGTCTTTCGCAAAACGAACGAAGCCAGCGGCAGGAAGACTGGATTAAAAACAAAGTGCGGGTCATTGTTTGCACCAACGCATTTGGCATGGGCATAGACAAACCCGATGTGCGTGTGGTGGTTCACATGGACATTCCCGACAACCTTGAAAACTATTACCAGGAAGCCGGAAGGGCAGGGCGTGATGGAAAAATATCTTTTGCCGTTCTGCTTTACAGCAAAGAAGAATTTGATGCTTTGCAAAAATTGCCTGACATCAAATATCCACCGCTGGCGGAAATAAAAAAGATCTACCAGGCTGTTGCCAACTTCCTGCAATTGCCCACTGGCAGCGGCGAAGGGCTGTATTACGAGTTTAACCTGAAAGATTTTGTGAGCCAGTTTAAGCTGGATGCCATGCAGGTGGTCAATGCCCTGAAAGCATTGGAACAGGAGGGGCATCTTTCATTTAACGAGCAGGTTTTCTTGCCTGCAAAAATTGGTTTTACCTGCGGCAAAGAAGACATTGATGATTTTGAAAAAACACAGCCGCAATATGAAGAACTGATCAAAGCACTGCTCCGCTCCTACCACGGCATTTTTGACAACGAAGTGTCTGTGAGCGAAAAACTGATTTGCAGGATGGCTAAAATTTCGCCTGAAGAATTGAAGAAAAAACTGGCCGATTTGGTGTCTTACAATGTCATTCAATATCATCCGCAAAAAGAAACGCCGCAGATTTATTTCCTTCAAAACAGGGCTTCGGCAGACTACATCACTTTTGACAACCAAGCCTACCTGAAACGCAAACATGAATACAAGCTTCGCATAGAGACCATGCAGCAATACATTTTGCTGGATAAAAAATGCCGCAGTCAATACATTGGCAATTACTTTGGCGACAAAGAAATGAAGCTGTGCGGTGTGTGCGACAATTGTCTTGCCCAAAAGAATGCAACACTTTCAACCGCTGAGTTTGACAAAATAAAAGCTGCTATTTTCCAGTTGCTCCACTCCCACTCTATTGATATAAAAGGAATGCTGGATTCACTAAAAAAATTCAAAAAAGAGAAGATATGGACGGTCATCAACTTTCTTCAGAACGAAGGCAAACTGAAAGTAAATGAGCAGGGATTGGTAAGTCGTCAATAATCGGGTAACAGCTATTTCATACCTTGCAGGCATGTTTATCAAATCAGCCGAATACCTTATTTCCAGTCCCGATTTTGACAAATGCCCGGTTGCGGACAAACCCGAATATGCGTTTATCGGCAGGAGCAATGTGGGTAAATCGTCGCTGATTAACATGCTGACCAACAACCAGAAACTGGCGAAGACATCGGGTTCGCCGGGCAAGACACAGCTCATTAATCACTTCAACATTCAATCGTGGAAAGGGAGTGAACAGCCTGCGGGTCACAAGAAGCCCGATGAGTGGTACATGGTTGACCTGCCGGGCTATGGCTTTGCCAAAGTGTCGCAAACCAGCCGCCGCCGATGGGAGCAAATGATTGAAAATTACCTGCGGAAAAGAACAAACTTACTGAATGTGTTTGTGCTGATTGACAGCCGCCACACGCCACAAAAGATAGATCTCGAATTCCTGGAACAACTCAGAAAATGGGAAATACCATTTGTGCTGGCTTTCACCAAAACCGATAAAGAAAGCCAGAAAATAGTATCTGCCAACATGAAAGCATTTTTTGATGCCATGCGAAAAACCTGGCAGTTTTTACCACAAAGTTTTGTAACAAGTGCCATTAAAAAACTGGGCAGAGACAAAATTCTAACCTTTATTGAAGAATGCAACGATGAGTGGAAGAAAATGTCTGATGGCTGATTTTCTGATGTTGGATTGACAATGATTAATAGAGAAAAGGAGAATTTTTAAAATGAAAATCTATTTTACAGACCAGGCTAACAATTTCGAACATCATTTAAAAAAACTGCAACACCAGTCTGTCATTAAATATGATAAAGCCCAATTGACAGAGAAAATAAATACTATTGAGATCAATTCGCAAAAATCTTTAACCGATTTTGACACTTCTTTTTTTTGGAACTACCATATTTTTCCCGGCAATATCATGAGTTTTCTTACCGAATGGAAACTTGAAAATAGAAAGATGAAAATTGGTGACACAATTTTGCAGCAAGTATTCATTCCACCCATTCTAAAATTTTCACAGAAAATAATTTTTGGCGTAAGAATCAATCAAATTATTCACGAACGAACAAGACTTGGATTTGGCTATGAAACATTGAACGGGCATGTAGAAATTGGAGAATCAGTTTTTACAATACAAAAGTATTCTGACGACAAGACAATTTTCAAAATTCATACTTTTTCAAAACCCGGTAACTTATTGACAAAGATTTTAGAGCCTGTTTTTTCTGTTCCTTATCAAACGTTCTGCACCAGAAAAGGGCTTGAAAATGTCAGGCAACAATTAGAGCTTCAAGTTTAGGTAACACAAGCTGTGAACCCTCAACCCTCAACTCTAACCCCTAATTCACCACTTTGTTAGCGCAACTGCTGCTGGCAAAGGCTTCTGGCTTGGCTTTGAAGGCAAATCCCATTCCCAAAATATAGCCCATTGCTTCGCGGAGTGCATCGTTGCTTTTAAATTGTGGGTTGGTGTTGATGTCTGCATGAACTTCCATATCCACATTGTAACTGGTAAAAAGATAGCAAAGTTCATAGGCAATCTCAATGCTTTTTGCCACCTCCACAAGCATTCGCTCTTTGATGGAGTATTTGTGCAGGGTCTTTTCGTTGTGGATGTACATGAACCCACCGTGACCTTCCCGCAGAAACACAATAACGGTTGCAAATTCTGTTTCTTTACCTTTTACTTGGCTGTCTGTGCCAATGCATACCTTGAGATGGTTGCCCGCTGCTATTTCATTTTTAATAGCCGCTTCCACAGCATCTTTAATTGGTAAAACAATTGGTTCTCCGCTGAATTTTCTCCAAAGCATAAAAATTGAGTTTGTGTAATTTAGCTACAATTTTTAATTTGGCATTTTTTTTCAGGATTATTATTTTGTTATGTACTCTTGTGATGGCAAGTTTGGTAGTTAAAGGGCACAGTTAAAAACAGCACATGTCATTACCATTTCTAAAAAAAGAAAAACCTTAACTGCAAAATGTTCAAACAGATTCTGTAAAAAAACCTGCCTTTTGTTTTGCCAGTTTCAAAACGGTTTTCAACTGCTCTTTAATTCCAAGGTGAGAATTATCGAGTTCAATGGCATCAGTAGCTTTGCGAAGCGGACTTACTTGCCGGTTACTGTCAATATAGTCCCGCATTTCCAGGTTGTTCTTTACTTCGTCAATGGTAGTGTGGGGATTTTTAGCAATCAATTCTTTAAACCGTCTTTCTACCCTTATGGCAGGGTCTGCAGTCAGAAATATTTTAAGTTCAGCATTGGGAAACACTGTGGTACCAATGTCGCGGCCATCCATCACTATGCCTTTGTCAATTCCCATTTTTTGCTGCTGGTTCACGGCAAATTCTCTTACTTCTTTCACTGTGGCTACCTCGCTTACGTTCTCTGCTACCACCATGTCCCTAATCAGCCATTCCACATTTTCATCGTTCAGCCATATTTCGCTGATGTCGGTTTCAGGGCTGTAAACAAATTCAAGCGATATATTTTTAAGCGCTTTTATTACTTCGTCGGTATTGTTCCAATCGGTGTGGTTGCGGAGAAAATACAAAGTAATGGCCCGGTACATGGCCCCACTGTCAATGAACACATAGTTCAGTTCGGCAGCCAACGCCTTTGCCAGCGTACTTTTTCCGCACGATGAATAGCCGTCTATGGTAATGATGATTTTTTGCATGTCGCTTAAAATTGCTTTTGCAAAAATGAAACAAATCCCTGAGAAAGTCGGCGAAATGAATGTAATGGTACATTAAAAAAAGGAAGCCAACCGGCTTCCCTCTTTGTTCAAATCCCCCTGTTTTGACATCCAGGCATTTTGACCAGGTGTTTATTTTCGTAGTTTTCAAAACGTTTTCAATAGCTGTAAAACCGCAATTGATTTTCAAATACAAAAATGGCATTTGCTGGATTTATTCATGACCCCTGATCGTGGGCAAAAAATGAAAATATTTTTTTTAAGAGATTTCACTAAAATTTTAAAAGAAAATATTCAAAACCAAAAGGCCGTCCTTTTGGAACAGCCTTTTAATTACGACGGAATACAAATTAAAATCCGAAGAAAAGAATTTGATTATCTGTTATTTTATCATCTGCATTTCTTTGGTCGCTATTTTTCTGCCATCGGCAACAAGTGTATAGAAATAAGAACCCGTTTCTAATGAATTTGCAGAAAGTGTGACCTGGCCTGTTGATCTGTTGTTTAGAGTAATTGTTTTGATAATTGAACCTTTGCTGTCAGTAATGAGCATTTGTGCAGCTTTTACCGTTGTGGGCAAATGATATTTGATAGTGGTAGTATTGCTGACAGGATTGGGTACATTTTGCTCCAATCCAGCGCTTGTAACTTCAACTGTGTTTAAAGCAGATTTGGCACCTGGAGATAGTTTTTCTACCAATTCTGTCAATGCTGCAATTTTTGCATTTTGTTCTTCTATCACGGCCTGTTGCTCCTGCATTCCTTTGATCATTATAGGGATTAACTCTGTATAGTTAACTGCTTTGAAATCTATTTTTTCTTCTTTGGTTTGTGCTGTTGATCCGGCTGTTTCTGTTGCTTTTTTTGTTGCTCCATTTACCTGTATGTTGTTTGCAATTTCAGCTTTAGGCGCTTTTTCAGGTGTGCCTATGTTCTTCACCATATTAGGGTCGAATTCGCTTTGTTTCACCAGGTTGGGCAGCACTTCTTCCAGTTCCTGGGCTACCAGGCCATATTGTTTGCCTTCAGGCAAATTCATCAGTTTGTAATTGCCATCCTGCCTGAATTCGTATGTGCGTGGTTTCAACTTGCTGATGATGTCCATGCCACCAGTCATGTCTTTAATGTCTTTTTTCAGCTTGCGGTCGCTGCTGGTGTAAGTGCCTGTGGTATAAACATTTCCCTGGAAATAACCAGCATAAGAACCTGTGTTGCCTGTAGAACCCCAAACCCCTACATAGCCGGATGAATAACCGTAAGTACCAGACCCTGTGGTACCATAACCGCCTACACCATAACCTACTCCTGCATTGTAGCCATACACACCTGAAATGCCATTAGGATCACTGGATGAACCACCGGAGTATAGCCATAGATACCATGGCCTGCTCC
>JAYTGA010000140.1:0-8247 GCA_043733905.1 Segetibacter sp. | reverse complement strand
AGAAACAAGTGTAGGAACCATAAGTGCAAAACATCATTGGGGATTCAGCTATCGGCAGACTGAATTCTTCTGCAGTAAAACGAACACCGCCAGTGTACTTTTTTTAATTATGAAGAGACCCTCTTATTTGCAGCGGGTGCATGGGTGTTGCCGCACCTGGGGTTTATGGAACTTCTGACTGTGTTTTGTCTTAATCTTCTTTTGGTCTTCTTTTGGTCTTCTCTTAGTTATGTTTTGGTTTTAACCGTGTTTTGGCTTCTTTTTAAAGACATGACTAAGACTTATAAACCAACCCAACAAAACCTATATGAAAAGCAACACCCAACTTGCTGGCATCTACAGTGCCCCTGTTTTAAAGATTCAGGAAAACATAGTGGATGGGGCCGATGTCTGCCACGCCCTGCACATTAGCCCAAGAACCCTGAAAACATGGCGCGACAATGGCACCCTGCCCTATCACAAAATAGGCAAAAAAATATACTACATGATAGAGGACATTAGAGAAACGATAAACAAAAGCAGGATGCGGGGAAAGGTGTTGGAATGGCGGGTGAATGAGTAGGGTGTGATGAGTGGTGGATGGGTGGACAATGATGTAGCTACCGCCGTTGCTACGTTTGTTATTGTTGAATATTGTGCATGCAAGAAGAGAAAAAATATTGATTTTAAGAATCTTCCTTATTTAATATTTTGTGGGAATGTGTATTTCAATTAATTTGTTGGCGAATTAAAGGATTTGATAATCACGGAACAACTATGACTGCAGACAACCCAATTTTAAATAGTCCTTACATAGAACCGCTACTGCATTACGACACAGATAGCGAAGGAAGTTTGGATTATACAAGTATTCGAAAAGGGCGAAGAATATTTAAAGCTGATTCGGCTGTTATCCCAACAAGGCAAACTGGACAAAAGGAAGTTTTTGAATGGAACGAAGATGTTGCAGAATATGGAACCCACATCATCAACCTTTGCCGAAAAGAAATCGGACTTTGGCGAACAGCCAATTACCCCAACACGACAAGAGTTACCAAAGAATTGTTGACTTTTTGGTTCAACAATCCCGAAAGACTTGTTACTAAAAAATTATTCTTTGCTCAACAAGAAGCGGTTGAAACTGCTATTTGGATAAATGAAGTTGCCGAGAAATCAAATGCGGGGCAACACATTTTAAACTTGCTTCGCAACGGTCAACAAACGGTAAGTGATGATCCAACCGACCAATTACCTCGTATTGCTTTTAAGATGGCAACTGGTTCGGGAAAGACTGTTGTAATGGCTTGTTTAATTTGTTATCACTATTTCAACAGACAAGAATATAGGAACGATACCCGTTTTGCTGATTACTTTCTAATTGTCGCCCCAGGTGTAACCATCAAAAGCAGGTTAGGCGTTTTGTTCGTTGACACAAAAAACAAAAATCCAAAAGACATTGAAGATTATTACCGTGTTCGTGGGTTGATTCCTGCAAATATGGAACATCGTTTGGAGAACCTGAATGCAAGACTAGTTATTACCAATTACCACACGTTTGAACCAAAAATACTGCAAGGCAACAAACGGAGCCCATTTGATGGTAAAGTAGATTTACAAGGCAAAAAGATTGACACAGATAACAAAGAAGATTTTTCGCAAGTTGTAAAACGGACATTGGCGAAATTCAAAGCAGGAAGCAGAGTATTGATTTTAAATGACGAAGCCCATCACTGCTATTTACCAAAATCAAAAAGTAAAACAACCGACAACGAAGAAGCAGACGAAAACGCAAGAGCAGCCGTTTGGTTTAGCGGACTTCGGGAAATTGCAAAGAAATTCAAACTACAATCGGTTTACGATTTATCGGCAACACCTTATTACTTGACAGGTTCGGGTTACACACCTTACAGTTTATTTCCTTGGGTAGTTTCCGATTTTGGTTTAATTGAAGCGATTGAAAGCGGATTAGTAAAAATTCCTTTCTTGCCCGAAAGTGACAACACACAAGAGTTAGCAATGCCAGTGTTGCGTAATTTGTATGACCACGTTAAAGACGAATTGCCCAAAAAAGGACAGCGAACCCAAAAGAAAGATGCAGCAGCCGAAGGCAATAAATTTATAGAATTACCGCCACGTTTGCCTTCCTTGGTTAAAGGTGCATTAGACCAATTTTACAATCACTATGTTGAGTATTACAACGGCATAAGAAAACACAAAGAAGAAAAAGCAAATATCTTTTCTGCTCCACCGGTTTTTATTGCGGTTTGCAACAACACAGGAGTTTCAAAAGAAGTGTACAAATACATTGCAGGGTATGAATACGAAGATGCAGAAGGAAAAACTGTTACAGTAAAAGGTGCAAAAGATTTGTTCAGTAATTATGACCCTGCTACCAATAAACCTTTGAAACGACCACCAACATTACTTATTGATAGCGATGCGTTGGAAAACGGTGAGCAAATTAATGACGACTTCAAAAAGATATTTTCTTCAGAAATAGAAGAATTTAAAAAAGACTATGCCCGAATACACGGACAAGGAAGCACCGATAAAATTTCAGATGCTGAGATTTTACGAGAAGTAGTAAACACAGTTGGACAGCAAGGAAAATTAGGTTCACACATTCGTTGTGTGGTTTCTGTATCTATGCTTACAGAAGGTTGGGATGCCAACACTGTAACCCATATCATGGGTTTACGGGCATTTGGTAGCCAATTGCTTTGTGAGCAGGTGGCAGGTAGAGCTTTGCGGAGAATGAATTATTTTTTGCAGGGCTATGACAAAGACGGAAACCCAACAAACGACAAACGAAAAATCGTTATCGAAAAATTTCCGCCTGAATATGCTCACATCATTGGCGTTCCCTTCAAAATGTTTAAAGGCGGAAAAACCGAACCGCCACCGCCACCAGTTGACTTAACACATATTGCTTCTATACCCGACAGACAAGCAGCAATGGAAATTGATTTTCCCAATGTGGTTGGTTATCGGGTAGAAAATTTGGACGGTGAAATAAAACATGATTTCAGCAACATAGAAAATTATGAAATTGATGGCTCAAAGTTTCCAACCGAAACCATTATGACCAGTCCTATTTCGGCATCGGAAGAAAAGCTGCAAGTAAAAGGCGTATTGGAAAAACGTGATAATGAATTGATTTTCTCAATCACTAAAGAGCTTATCAAATACCATTTCAGCGATGAAGAAGGCAATCCTCGTTTTCAAAAATTCAACAAATTAAAAAGCATTGTTGCAGAATGGTACAACGAAAAAGTATTGTTACTCAACATTACCGACCAGCGATTTAAACGACTGCTTTACTTTGAAGAACCCAAAAAAATAGTTGACCATATTGCCCGTGGCATAAATCCGCAAAACAATACCACCGAACATATAAGACCAGTGTTTAACTATTACAACAAGTTTAGCAGCACCAAATATGTAAATGGCAACACGGTAAAAGATGTTTACCCAACCGAAAAAAGCCATGTAAACTATGTGGTAATGGACAGCAATTGGGAAGGAATATGCGCCAAAACCCTCGAAGAAATTGATACAGTGGAATCGTATGTAAAAAATCAATTTTTGGGCTTTGCCATTCCTTATACTAAAGATGGTAAAGACCGACAATACTTTACCGATTTTATTGCAAGGGTAAAAAGCAAAGACGGCACTATCAAAAACCTGATGATAGAAATAAGCGGAATGAGCAAAGACAAAGCAGAGAAAAAATGGTTTGTAGAAAACCGTTGGATACCTGCCTTAAATGCTTTGAAAGAAAAATACGAATATCCTGAATGGCACTTTATTGAAGTGGCAAACGACATTCGGAATATCAGAAATCAATTAATTCAAAAAATAGAATCCCTCTAAACATACCGTTAAGGACTTCAAAAATTCGTTGAGAAATAAACCTATAAGTTGACTTTATGCAGTTAATACGTATTTTTGAACCCTATTTGCATTCCTTCAAACATCCGGGGGAAGCAAAAGATGAGCTTAACCGCCTCTTCGATTGCTGGACCGACCCCGAATGGCTGAGGGCTTATTTTCTCGAAAACGACAACCTATTAGACTATGAAAACATTACTCTCCCCGAAGCCGTTGAACAAACCATGGAGTTGGCAGACAAATTGTACGATTTATTGGAAGAAAACCAGGACAACCTTGACACCTGCTTTCAACATTTAAAGAAAACCACGATCACAGAAAAACCATTAGCAAAACAAAAGGCAAAGAAAAAATGGCTTAGGTTGTATGCGGTGAAAATAGCGCCTAATTATTATGTCATTACCGGCGGCGCCATTAAGCAATCCCTCGAAATGAAAGACCACGGGTTGACACAAAAAGAATTAACAAAATTGGAAAAGGGAGCATCTTGGTTATACGAAAACGGCGTTTTTGACGTTGATTCATTTTTTGAACTGGAATGGTAAATTAAACCAAGCGAAAAAGTTATGGAAAACAACAAACTAAACAAGTTTTTAAACCTGGTGTCCGAAGAGAAATCGGGTATTCACGAAAAAGCAGCGTGGCGGAAAGCCAATAAAGGCTGGCTGAAAAAATCAGCGAATATTGCGCTGAAAATACTCGACACCCTGCGGGAAAAGAACATGTCACAAAAAGACCTTGCCGATGCAATGGGAGTAACTCCTCAATACATTAGCAAAGTAGTAAAAGGCCAGGAAAACCTATCGCTGGAGGCTATAGATAAACTAGAGAAAGCACTGGATGTGGAGTTGATTAGTATTTATAGCAACAGAGATTCCAGTTATCGAAGCTGGTTCCCAATTCAAACCATGCACCAACAAATGCTTTTAAGTAGGAATATACAGATGATTATTCCACAAAATATATGCATACATATTCCGGACTTAGATTTGCGATTAACCAATATAAGGAATAGCGTTGACTTTATTTATAAAGAAAATATTATTGACATAATAAAGCAGCCTTCCCAACAATCTTCTGCTGGTGAAAATAATTACGCAATGAGTGCATAAACTATGAAACAAAAAATGCAACAACAACCACCAATTGGATTTCTTTTGCGAGGTATTCGTACTGAACAATTTGCTGTATTACCAGAATTGTACAAGGAAAATGAAACTATTGGGCTAAACATGGAGGTGAGATACGGAACCAATAAAGAAGAAAATTTAATTGTAGTCTTTGTAAAATGCAACTTTATCCAGAACGAGAAACCTATTCTTATCGTGGAAGTAAGCCATCATTACACCATAGAACCGAACAGCTTTGCCGATTTGGTAAATGAGAATAACCGTTCGATCACGATTCCGGTCGATTTAGCTACCCATCTTGTAATGCTCACACTTGGCACAGTCCGTGGCTTAGTTCATGGCCGTGTTGAAAATACAGCTTTGAACCGACTTTTTATTCCGATAGTAAATCTTACACCGTTTGTTCAGCAGGCTATTGTCTTGAATTACTAATTTATACAACCTTGCCACTACCTAACCACCCATGCCCAAAAAAGTCACCTCCCTCAAACATACCTCCGACACCCGTGCCCATATACCCAGCAAGGAAGAAGCAGGCTACGAAGATGCCAATGCCAAAGTGCAGGACGGTAAAAAGGTATTGGAATTACCCAAAAACCCTGTGGTGCATCGTGGGCAAGACCCTGAATTGTTTTGGCTAAACAAATACGGCAATGACGACCGTGACGATTTGTTGCGTGTGGATATACGCAGCCTATACCGCCACGAACACATAGCACCCGAAACGCTGATCAAAAACCTATACAACGTTACCGAAACAGCAAGCCCGCAAATGGATTTGTTTAGCGTAAACGAACTATTTGGCAATGCTTTGGATAAAGATGAAATAGAAAAAGTAAGCGAATATTACCATCACCAGGACGGCTGGACAAACCGCTTAATACAAGGCGATAGCCATTTAGTGATGGCAAGTTTATTGGAACGTGAAGGGATGGCAGGGCAAGTACAAACCATTTATTTTGACCCTCCCTATGGAATTAAGTATGGCGGAAACTGGCAAATAAAACTAAATAACCGTGATGTAAAAGACGGTAATGATGAAGCACTAACTGGCGAACCTGAACAAATAAAAGCTTTTAGAGATACTTGGGAATTGGGTATTCATTCTTATCTAACTTATTTACGTGATCGGTTATTAATTGCAAAAGAATTACTTACTGAAAGCGGTTCCTGCTTTTTGCAAATTGGAGTAGAAAATGTCCATTTGGTTAGAAATCTAATGGATGAGGTTTTTGGTAGTGAAAACTTTGTTAGTGTAATAACTTTCAAAAAAAGTGGAGGTATGGGAGAGCAGCTACTTGATAATATTGCCGATTATATTATTTGGTATGGAAAAAGTATTGATAAATTAAAATACCGACAAATTTATCAAGCAAAGGAATTCTCTAGTGGTGCAGGTGCAAGATACAATCAAGTAGAAACATTAGATGGAAAGATTAGACCAATAACTACAGATGAACAATTAAAGCCCGAGTTACTTCCTAAAGGAGCAAGAGTTTTTTTAGGCGGTCCATTAACCTCTCAAACAGGAAGTACATCAACAACTTTTGAATTTGAATTTAATGGGAAAAAGTATAAACCAAATGTAGGAGGCTGGAAAACTGGAATTGAAGGGATGAAAAAACTCATTACTAAGCAAAGAATTTTTGCTACAAAATCGTATGTAAACTATAAACTGTATTTCGATGATTTTCCATTTGTTCCTATGAGTAATCTTTGGATTGATACAATGGGTACTGCTGAACAAGATAAAAAGTATGTTGTGCAAACTGCTCAAAAGGTAATTCAACGATGTATTCTAATGACCACCGACCCCGGCGATTTAGTCCTTGATCCTACTTGCGGCAGTGGTACTACAGCTTATGTCGCCGAACAATGGGGCAGGCGATGGATAACCATTGATACCAGTAGAATTGCTTTGAACATAGCCAAGCAAAGAATAATGACGGCAGTATTTCCTTATTACAATTTGTATGATGAACAAGGTGGCGATATTCGCCAAGGGTTTAAATACAAAACCGTTCCACATATTACTTTAAAAAGTTTGGCAAACGATGAACCACCTGCTACTGAAACATTATACGACCAGCCTGAAAAAGACAATAAACTACTTCGTGTAAATGGTCCCTTCACTGTTGAAACCCTACAAAACTTTGAGCCAATCAGTCCCGAAGATTTAGACGATGAAGTAAGAGTAAATGAAGAAGAAGGAGCATTTGAAGAAGTAATAAAACAACACCTGGTAAGTGCAGGAATTAAAAATGGCAGAAAAGATGAAATGGTTGTTTTCCGCAGAGTGGAGTTATTGAGTCATTCCTATTTGCACGCCGAAGGTTTTTATATGAATGGAGTTGGCGAAAAGAAAGCCTATTTCCATATCGGGCCAAAGTTTGGCACAGTAAGCAAAACAGCAGTAAATGAAGCGGTAAAAGAGTGTCGGCAGCGAGGCGATGCAGGTTGGCTAATCATTCTCGGTTTTAGTTTTGAAAGCGATATTGAAGGCAGCACCCAAACAATGAGTATGGGTAAATTTGAAGTTACCAAAGTCCGCATTCATGATGATTTGTTGCAGGAAGGTTTAAAAAAGAAACCAGCCAAATCAGCCGCTAGTTTTGTAACTATTGGCGAACCTGATATTGACCTGAACAAAAAAGGCAACAAAGTAACTATCGAAATAAAAGGCTTAGACATTTACGACCCCATCAAAGACGAAGTGAAACCACGTAATGTTCACGACATTGCTTACTGGATGGTGGACGAAGATTATGACGGCAGCAACTTTGTAGTAAAGCAAGTTTTCTTTTGCGGTGGTGATAAAGATGAATTTAATAAATGGAAAAAAGGATTAGACAACCTGGCAAAAGATTCCACTAAAAAGAAAGTTGAGAAAACCCTAAAGATTGAAATAGATGATGAAGCCTTTGACCGTTTGTATGGACACATTTCCCATCCAATAGAAGTAAAGAAAGGACAAAAAATAGCGGTGCGCATCATCAGCCAGTTTGGCGAAGAATGTACAAAAGTGTTAACAGCATAAAGAAAAATTATTTTTAGGACTATGGTTTATCTAAGCTACTCAATTGGCTTGTTTATCAACTTTGGAGCAACAGTTTGAAATTTAAAAAAGCATTCAATCCCAAGTACCGTTCTATAAATCCTAAAATCAAGTAAATAATGATTCAGACAATTCGCTTGAAAATAATTCCGGTTGATTTGCTGGAGCAGTATTGCAAACAGGTGGATAAGG
>JAYTGA010000139.1:0-4252 GCA_043733905.1 Segetibacter sp. | reverse complement strand
TCCACCTGGCCTATTACCTGGTATTGCTTCCCATTCATGATAAAATAGGCAAGCCGTCTTCCGCTGAATGCCGCCTGCACTGCACCTGCCACGTCTGTTATAGATAGCCCAAGATCATGGGCTTTCAGCCTGTCAACGGTTAAGACGAGTTGCGGTGTATTGAATTTCAGGTTCACATCTACATTCTGAAACGTCTTGTCTTTCCTGGCCTCTTCTAAAAATTTAGGGACTGCTGCTTTTAGTTTTTCAAAGTCAAGGTTTTGCAAAATGAATTGCACAGGAAGCGACCCTCTGCTTCCGAGACCAACTGAGATGGTTTGCTCCTGTACGGCGAACAATCTTGCATCGTTGAACCGGGTAAATTTTTTGTTCAGATCGTTGGCAATCTCATTTTGAGTCCTGTTTCTTTCCCCAGGTGGAGTGAGCCCTATTCTTGAGTTTGCGGTGTTGGAACCTGTGCCTCCAAAACCAGGAACAGCAACAAATGTGAAGTCTCTTTCGGGTACTGAATCCTGCATATAACCAACTACTTTTTCTGCTACGTTTTTCATGAAATTATAACTGGCTCCCTCCGGTGCAGTCATGCTGACACGTACACTGCTTTTATCTTCCATAGGAGCCAATTCGCTTTGTATGGTGGAAAAGATGAGATAGATAATGACACTGCAAATCCCCACTATTACCCAAGCCATCCAACGTACTTTCAAGAAGCCGGTGAGGATTTTTCTATAGCCACTTTCCATTTTCTGAAAGAAAGGTTCGGTACGTTCATAAAACTTGCCGTGGCCACTATTCTTCTTTGTCAGTAGCACATTTAAAACAGGCGTTATTGTGAGTGAAACAAAAGCAGAAATAAGAACTGCGGATGCTACTACGACGCCAAATTCCCTGAAAAGACTTCCTGTGAAACCTTGTAAAAAAATGACGGGCAAAAAAACCACTGCCAGTGTAACGGAGGTGGACACGACTGCAAAAAATATTTCCTTGCTGCCTTCCAGCGCAGCCCGTTTAATGCTCAATCCTTCTTCTATTTTTCTAAAAATATTTTCTGTTACCACTATGCCATCATCTACTACTAAACCAGTTGCCAGCACAATGCCCAGCAAGGTGAGTACATTTATGGAAAAGCCAGCGATATACATGATGAAGAATGTGGCCACCAGTGAAATGGGAATGTCTATGAGCGGACGAATCGCTATTAGCCAGTTTCTGAAAAAGAAGAAGATAACCAGCACAACGAGACCAAACGATATGGCCAGGGTTTCTTCCACTTCGCTAAGTGAGCGGCGGACATTTGCGGTATTATCAATCAGCACGTTGAACTTGATGTCAGACTTGTTGCTTTTCACAATTTCATCAAGACGTTTGTAAAATTCATCGGCTATTTTAATGTAGTTGGCTCCAGGCTGCGGCACCACAGAAAGACCCACTGCATATGCACCATTGTACTTCCAGGTTTGTTCCAGATTTTCCGCCGATATTTCGACTTTTGCCACATCGCGGAGTCTTACTATTCCGAGACTATCTTCTCTCAATATCAGGTTTTCAAAATCAACTTCCGTTGTTAGTCTGCCGAGAGTATTTATGGTCAGCTCTGTTTTGTCTCCATAAATTTTTCCCGCAGGGAGTTCTACATTTTCTTTTGAAAGCGATGCTTGAATAGCACTGTAAGAAATGTTGTAGCTGCTCAATTTATCGGGCTTCAGCCATATCCTCATGGCAGGTCGTTTTTGCCCTAATATGTTCACAGAGCTCACATCGTTGATCGTCTGTAATTGTTGCTGTAAAACGTTTTCAGCGTAGTCGCTCAATTCCATCAGACCTTTGGAAGAACTCTGAATAGCGAGTAGCAAAATGAAGTCGCCATTGGCGTCGGCCTTGCTAACAGTGGGTGGCGCATCAATGTCCTGTGGCAGGTTGCGAGTGGCCTGGCTTACTTTGTCCCTCACATCATTAGCAGCAGTTTCGAGGTTCACATCAAGGTTAAACTCAACAGTGATTCTGCTGCTGCCGATACTGCTGGTAGATGTAATGCTGCGAACCCCGGAGATGCCATTGATTTGTTTTTCCAAAGGTTCGGTGATCTGGTTTTCAATCACTGTGGCATTTGCCCCGGTATAAGTTGTTTGTACTGATACAGTTGCAGGGTCAATTGCAGGATAATCTCTTACAGCGAGAAAAGTAAAGCCCACTATTCCAAAGACTATAATCGCAATATTCATCACCGTAGCAAGCACTGGTCTCCTCAAAGAAAGTTCCGAAATGTTCATCTGTTTAGTGACAAATTTTTTATAGTTATTGTTTTCAAAATTAGCGGACTACCCCTTTAACAGGCAGGAGCAAAAGAATTGCAAAGATTTAGCCAGCCATAAAAATATCAAAAAAGAATTTTTAAATCAAAGTGAAGTCTTTCTTTTTGAAATAGTTGTGTTTGCCGCCGAATGTTTTCCCATTTTTGACTTTTATAAAAATTGAGTTTTGGAAGTCTTCGCTACTTTATTTCCTATCCGCCGATGTGGTAAATTTGCCTCATGGACAATTTTAGTGAACTTCTTAACCACCTGGTTACACAAGCAATGCAGGAAGACATTGGCGATGGTGACCACTCTACACTTAGCTGCATTCCGGCAGATGAAAAAGGAAAAGCGGTTCTGAAAATAAAGCAGGATGGGATTCTTGCGGGTGTATCTGTCGCTGAACTTATTTTTAAAATGGTAGAACCATCTGCCGTTTTTACTTCTGCTAAAAAAGATGGCGATGCGATGGTGGATGGCGAACAGGCTTTTACCATAGAGGCTTCTGTTCATACCATTCTCAGTTGCGAAAGGCTGGTGTTGAATATTATGCAGAGGATGAGCGGTATTGCAACGTTGACCCATCAATACGTTGAAAAGCTGAAAGGGTATCCCACCCGCATTTTAGACACAAGAAAAACGACACCCAATTTTCGCCTGCTGGAGAAAGAAGCAGTCCGCATTGGCGGCGGGGTCAACCACCGCTATGCGTTGTATGATATGATTATGCTAAAGGACAACCACATTGATTTTGCCGGGGGAATAGAACCCGCCATCAACAAAGCCTGGGACTATGTGCAGACGAAAAAGCCCAACCTGAAAATAGAAGTGGAAACCCGCAACATAGCCGATGTGCAAACCGTGCTGAAATGCGGAGAAGGCAAGGTATTCAGGGTCATGCTCGACAATTTTTCACCAGCAGAAATTGCCGAAGCTGTGAGCCTGATTAAAGGAAAATTTGAAACCGAAGCCAGTGGCGGAATCAACCTAAGCAATATTGAAAGCTATGCCAAAGCCGGTGTTGATTACATTAGCGTAGGTGCCCTCACTCATCAGGCGCAGTGCCTTGATTTAAGTTTGAAGGCGGTGGAAATTTGAAAATGGCTCAATGTGAGAATGACCATTGCTTAAAAATGATTAATCTTGTATTATGGAAACATTAACGGAAAAAACAAAGTACAGCTACGGGGAATATCTTGAGCTGGAGAGGTCTTCGGAAGTTCGTTATGAATTTTGGAATGGTGAAGTGTTTGCAATGGCGGGTGGAACGAAGAAGCATAACAGAATTATTTTCAACATAGCTAAATTGATCGATGATGCCTTTGGCAAAAAAGGATGCAATGTTTTTCAATCAGATATTAAATTAGAGTTGGAAAAAGAGAATTATTACGTTTATCCGGACTTAATTTTGAGTTGTGATGTAGCAGACGATGATAGCTATGTGGTGCGAAAACCATCTCTGATCGTCGAAGTGCTTTCTAAAACAACTGAAACATATGACCGCTCGGTGAAGCTGGCGCAGTACCGGAAATTAAAATCGCTACGCTACTACCTGTTGGTGTCGCAAGTGGCACCTTACATTGAAATTTATAGCCGGGCCAATGAAAATGATTTGTTTACCTACGACGTGGCAGAGGGACCGGAGGCTGTAGTTGACCTGGCTGCCTTGGACTTTGCGCTACCTGTAAGCAAGGTGTATGAATATATTGAGTTTGGGGATGAGGGGGAAATGTGAGGATGTCTAATGAAACAATTTGAAAATAAAAATTGGAAATAGCTGCTCATTGGTTTGCCAGTACAAGGGAGTGACACAATAATGCTTCATCAAGAAACAAATGCCTGCTACCAAAAGAAAAATCGTAACCATTCAGCCACTTTCAAAAATAGATTTTACTTAAATCACCAAGGTTATGCACATTATTGCTTGAAGGGCTGGTATGACTGGTCATTAGTGATAT
>JAYTGA010000138.1:0-15495 GCA_043733905.1 Segetibacter sp. | reverse complement strand
ATTTATAAACTCATCAATTCCGACAACCCGTTTTATTCTGTCAATTCTTTAAAAAACATTAAGTCGCTCAGGATTAATTCAAGTGACCTCATTAAAATTTCTTATGAAACAGAAGATGCCGCCATTTGCAAGCATACACTGGAATACCTGATTGAAATTTTTATGAAAAAAAACCGGCTGCTCCGAGAAGGACAAACAGGATCGGTCATTGGTTACTTTGAAAGAGAGGTTGCAGCAGCCTTCAAAAGGCTGGACAGTTGCGAAGAGATCTTTTTGATTTTCAACAAGCAAAATGACATCATCAACTACTATGAACAAACAAAGGCAGTGGCAGGTGAAAAGGAAAATTTGTATGCCCTGAATCACTCACTTGAAATGGAAAGAAACGCATCGGAAAAAGCTGTAAATAAAGTGAATGATGACATCAAAGGCAAAGTCTATCAAACCCTTTATGGAAGCGATATCATTAAGCAAAGGGAGCAACTTTCCGACGTGTATAACAACCTGGAATTTTCATCGCTGCTTGGCAGGGACAATCCATCTTTTAAACAAAGAAGAATGGATAGTTTAAAAAAGGTTTCTTATCAAATGGAAACACAACTGCAGAACAGTATTGACAAGTTGAATATGCAATCCAATACGCCCAAGGGAATACCTGTAAAAGCTATTTTGGATGAATGGGTGAAGACGACCATTAATCTTGAGCAAAGTAAAGCGAGGCTCACCATTATGGACAAGCGGAAAAAAGAATTTGCAGACGAATACAGGAAACTGGCCCCCCTGGGAGCCATGCTCAAAAAAATTGAACGGCAAATAACAGTAGCCGAACAGGAATATCTTGAGTTGCTTCACGGCTTAAACATGGCCCGCCTTACCCAGCAGAACAATGAGCTTACTTCTAAACTTACGACTGTAGATCCGCCTTATCTTCCATTAAAAGCCAACCCTTCTAAGCGTATTGTACAGGTTGTTATTGGTTTTCTTGCTGGGTTTATAGTTGTGCTTGCCTTGTTGCTGACACATTTTTTACTCAACAAAACTCTTCGCCAACCCGATAAGGCATTTAAAATGATCAGGATTCCTTTGATGGGCATTTATCCTTTGCTGAATGAAAACAAAGAGTTTATCAGAAAGGCCAATCTCAAAATCATGCAGCAGTTTCTATCAAGAATCAGCATAACAAAAAAACCCATGATTATTGGAGTCATCAGTCACCAAAAAGGTGAAGGAAAATCAACTCTGATTAACCTCTGGTCAAATGAATTGAAAGCCCTGGATTATATGGCAGAAACACAACAATACAGGAAAGGCCATTTGCTGAATTATAAGAGCGGGGCAGATATTATTTTTCTGGAATTTCCACCGCTTGATAATCTCATTATTACTCCCGGCGAAGCCTCCATCATGGACAATTGCATTCTTATCTGCCGTGCCAACAGGCTATGGAGCAAAATTGACAATGAACTGCTTGACATGTTTACAAAAAATACGAATACACATCCTGTACTGGTTTTAAACGGCGTTACCGCAGACTATGCCGAAGAGTTTATTGGTGAAGTACCCAAGAAAAGAGGTGTGATAAGAGAACTGGTAAAAAAGATTGCCAGACTGGAATTTGGCACCCGGAAAATGTTGAAAAGAGCATAACATGAACAAAGCAAAACACCAGGGCTATCTTCAGGCGATGGCTTTTGCAAGCCAGCTTGCACCCGCTATCATTGGCGTGGGGTCGTTTATGCTGCTGGTTCGTGTGACAGAGCCTGAACTGCTGGGGCAATACCTCATGTACATGTCGGCAGTTGTCTTGTTTGAAATGATTAAATCAGGTGGTCTGCAATCAGCCCTGGTGATGCGGCTTTCAGGCCGCACAGCGCAGCAGCAGTTGCAAACGATTGGCAGTGCTTACTGGCTTGGTGGAAGCATCTCCCTTTTCCTTTCCATTGTACTTGCTATTGCGTATTTCTCAAAAATATTTGCAGCCCAGCCGGGCATTCAAATCTTCTGCGGATGGTATGCCTGTCTTGGCATCATCACCCTGCCGTTGCACATTGCAGAGGCAAAAGCGGTTGCTTCGCAAAATCTCACATTCCTCTTGGTTCTTCGCATTGCACAAAGTGCAAACTCACTATTGATTGCAGGTTATGCCTGGTTCAATGGTGGAAGCCTGAAAGAGTTTGCAACCGTTCATTTACTCTTCAATGCCGGACTGATGATGACGGTTATCATTTTGGGCAAAACAAATCCGCTGCACATCAGGCACAAAATGCTGCAAGAAGTAAAGGAACTGTACAAATTGATACGCTACACATTAGCAACGCTGGCTACTACCAACCTTCTGAAAAGTGCAGACACATTTTTGATTGGCAGCCTGCTGGGATCAAGGGCTGTAGCCACTTACGCGGTTCCTTTAAAACTCACAGAACTCTTTGAAATACCTTTGCGAAGCCTGAGTACAACAGCGTTTCCGCAACTTGCTTCATCCCATAACGAACAAGATTCGGGCAGTTTCAAAAAGCTGTACGTCCAGTATTTATCATGGGCTTATCTCTTGTATATCCCTGCATTAATTATTGCATTTGCCATTGCTCCATTCCTTGTTTCTACGTTGGGTGGGGCAGAATATATTGCCACTGTCAGTGTGTTTAGAGTCTTCCTTTTATATGGCTTGTTGCTGCCCGCAGACCGCATGTCAGGCATTGGCCTCGATGCACTTCAGAAACCGCAAAAGAACTTCATAAAAGTATTGTGCATGGCCACCGTCAATTTGGTTGGAGATATAGCAGCCATCAAACTGACAGGTCAACTGGAGTGGGTTGCTTTTGCATCTGTATTGAATGTAACGACCGGCATCATAGTCGGCAATTGGTTATTGAACAGGACAGGTATTTTTAGCAAAAAAAATATTTACAACGAGTGCATTGAATACAGCAAATTTTTTGTTCAAAACAATTTTAAAAGGTTAAGACTAAAAACGGCATGACAGGAGGAGCTGACAACAATCTGTTTTACGAAACAAACAGGTTTAGCAAAACTGAAAAGTGGCTAATCCCAGCCGGGCTTTTGGCTATTTTTTTCGGCTGGCTAATGGCTGGTAAAGGTCTACCATTGGGCATGATGATGATTGTGATTCCTTTTGTTGCAGCATTTCTCACACTCACTTTTTTATATCCCCGCGTTGGCTTTTTCACCTTCATCGTTTATTGTTTTTTAGTACCCGGTCTGGGAAGGCATATTGAAGGGCCGCAGTTTGGGCTTGGGCAAGATGGTTTACTACTTCTCACATGGCTGGGTGTCATCTTTCACCGGAGTGGAAAATATAAGTTCAGGCATTTGAACAATGACCTGGTCTGGCTTGCAGTTGTCTGGTTCATCATCACTGTACTGGAAATAGCAAACCCCGAAAAGCCCAGCATTCTCGGATGGTTTTATGAAATGAGGTCGGCAACACTTTACTGGGTTCTTTCTATACCGTTGGCTTTTTTGCTGTTAAATAAAAAGTCAGATATAGACCTGTTTCTAAAAATCATTATTATCATTTCGCTGGCAGGGGCTTTCTATGGCATCAAACAATTGTACCTGGGAACGGATGATGCTGAAAACAGGTGGCTTGAAGCCGGTGCAAAAAAAACGCATCTCCTCTTCGGAAAACTAAGGGTCTTTTCATTTTACACAGAAGCGGGACAGTTTGGTGCATCGCAGGCTCACCTTGCCATTTTGTGCATTATCCTGGGAACAGGGTCTTATTCAAAGAAATTGAAAATCCTGTTTTTTACCGCAGGGTTTATTATGTTTTATGGCATGCTCATTTCAGGAACCCGTGGTGCATTGTTTGCTCTTGTAGGGGGCGGTTTCACGTTTCTTGCACTGAGCGGCAAAGTGAAAATGCTAGTGATTGGCGGCATGGTTGGTTTCCTTTTTTTCAGCATCCTCAAGTTTACATCCATTGGCAGCGGCAATGCAGAAATAGTCAGGCTCAGAACCTCTCTTGACCCCAACGATGCTTCGCTGAAAGTAAGGCTCGACAACCAGGCTATTTTAAGAGATTTTCTTTCAACACGCCCATTTGGCGCAGGTGTTGGCGTTTTGGGCATGTGGGGTGTAAAGTACAATGCAGACAAATTTATCTCCACCATTCCACCCGACAGCCTCTATGTGAAACAATGGGCCATGTATGGAATTATCGGTTTCATACTATGGTTTGGAATCATGCTATACACAACGGGCAAATGTGCCGGCATCATTTGGGAAACAAGAGACCCTGTACTTCGCAACAAGCTTTTAGCACTGCTGGGTGGTGCCACCGGTATTCTGCTTTGCAGCTATGGAAATGAAGTACTGAACCAAATGCCATCCTCCATTATTGTCTATGTGAGTTGGGTGTTAATATGGCTGAGTCCACGATGGGATACTCAATTAACGAAAACGATTCAAGAATGAAAAACAGCCCTCTGGTATCCATCATTACCGTCAACTACAACCAGGAATCGGTGACGGCAGATTTCCTGAAATCCCTGTCGTTGCTCACTTACAGCAACTTTGAAGTTATTGTTGTGGACAATGGTTCCGCCAATCCTTCTGCCGGGCTGATGAAACAATTTCCCTTCATCACCCACATTACTTCGCCGCAAAACATTGGCTTTGCCGGGGGAAATAATATTGGCTTGCAGTATGCAAAAGGAGAGTATGTTTTTTTCATCAACAACGATACGATTGTGACACCGAAGGTATTGTCTGTTTTGGTTGACTATCTCCAAAAAAATGAACAATGCGGCATTGTCTGTCCCAAAATAAAATATCACTGGCAGCCCGACACCATCCAATATGCAGGAGCAGTTGGCTTGCACCCTGTCACATGCCGCAGCTATGACATTGGCTATCTGCAAAAAGATGATGGCCGCTTTGACGATGCCAGGAAAACTGACCTGCCAAATGGTGCAGCCATGCTGGTTCCCATGAAATTGATTGAAACATTAGGAGGCATGAGCGAACTCTTTTTCCTCTATTATGAAGAGCTAGACTGGGCGGCTCGTTTTCTGAAAGCTGGTTATGAAATTCACTATGCCGGCACCGCTAGCATTTTGCATAAAGAATCGGTTTCTACAGGTAAAAACTCTCCATTCAAAACCTTCTACCTGTATCGCAACCGCCTGTTGTACATCAGGCGAAACTACAACGGATGGAAACGTATTATCAGCGCAACTTTTTTCACCCTGGTGTCTATACCTGTTCATAGTGCCAGGCACATTTTCAAGGGAGAGTTTAAGCACATTTTTTCCATTGCAAAAGCGTTAACATGGCATTTGTGGCACAAGCCGTTTAAAGAGCCATTCATCAATTCTTCCACTTTAAAAAATCAGTTGATGATTGATTCGGCTTAAAAGAAAACCAAGTTATTCATCATGAACATTCAACAGGCAATATTCGGGACAAAAAAGAGTTTATATAGTGAGCTGAATTAAAAATGCAGAACGTGATTTTATGAAAATTGTACTACTTATTTTTCAGTGGAGTTTGTTTGTTTACCTGTTTGTGCAGGTGTTTTACCTGTTGTTCTTTTCCATTGCCGGAAGGCTGGCAAAGAAAACAAACCTGCCTGTAGCAAAGACACTCCGCCGCATCCGCATTTTCATTCCTGCTTACAAAGAAGATTCCGTCATTATTGATACTGTGAGGTCGGCTGTGGCTCATGACTACCCGAAAAGTTTGTTTGAAGTCATTGTGATTGCAGACTCATTTTCTGCATCAACATTGCAGGCATTAAAAAGATTTTCTGCCAAAATAATTGAAGTCAGTTTTGATAAAAGTACAAAAGGAAAAGCTTTGCAAAAAGCAATAGAAGCCACCAAAAAGGATGAAGTAGATATTGTGCTGGTGCTGGATGCCGACAACCATATGGCTTCCGGGTTTTTGCATAAGGTCAACAATGCTTTTGAATACGGCTACAAGGTTGTGCAGGGGCACCGAACAGCCAAACATATGCAAACATCATTTGCCAGGTTAGATGCCTGTACCGAAGAAATCAACAACCACATTTTCCGTAGGGGACACAATGCAGTGGGTTTGCCTTCTGCACTCATTGGCAGCGGAATGGCATTTAGCTGGAAGCTTTTCATCAGCCTCCTAAAAGACATTGGTGAAACATCCGGCGAAGACAAAGAAGTGGAGTTTAGAATTGTGCGGCAACGAATCAATGTTTTGTTCCTTGACAATGCCTACATTTTCGATGAAAAGGTAGCCAAACAAGATGTGTTTAGCAAACAAAGAAGCAGGTGGCTGGCTACCCAATTCGAGTTTTTCTCAAAATATTTTATAGAAGGATGGATGCAACTTTTCAAAGGAAATGTCTCATTTTTCAACAAGGTATTCCAGACCTATTTGTTGCCAAGGGTCATGCTGATAGCACTTGCAGGTTTTGTTTGGCTGCTGGCGGCATTGTTTTTTACATCCTGGTTTTTGACCGCCAGTTTGCTGCTTTCATCACTTGCTTTGTCGCTATTGCTGGCACTTCCATCAAAGTGGTATAACAGGCATCTGCTATCGGCCTTGCTCCAAATTCCGGGAGCATTCATTTCCATGATAAAAGCCCTGCTTCAGGTGGGCAAAGCGAGAAAACAATTCATTCACACTCCTCACGGGGAACAACTTGCAAACCAATAATATGCCTTGGAACATCATTGCATTTCCGGCTATTTTTTGCCTGATTTGGGGCTTTAAAAAAGGTCTTGAGAAAAAGCGAACAAAGTATGACCCCTCAAAGTGAACCATACATCATGATAGCCCAGCAAGACTGGTATGACGACCTGGGGAGCAATGCCAGGAACCTTGCTATGGAAATAAGCAAGACCAGGAAAGTATTGTATGTGAATCCCCCCCTTGACATCAACACCATGGTAAGGCATGGAAGGAAAAAACAGGTGAAAGCCAGGATGAAATCTGCCTTTGGCAAAAAAGGTTTGGCCGACAATGTTGCACAAAATATATGGGTGCATACACCCTCTTCCATTTTCATTTCCATCAATTGGATGGGGAATGAAAACCTGTTCAACATTCTGAACCGAAGCAATGCTTTTGCATTTTTTAATAGTATAAAAAAAGCTTTAAAAAAGCTTGGATGGCTTGCTTCCGAATGTACTGTTTTCAACGATAGCCAAATGTTTGTAGGCATGTATGTCAACAGGTTTTTGCAACCTTCTCAAAATTTTTACTACATCAGGGACAACCTTATTCAGCATCCTTATTTCAAAAAACATGGAAGCCATGCAGAACCCAAAACCATCAAACAGGCAAATGCTGTGTTTGCCAACTCAACCTACCTGGCTGATTATGCACGGCAATACAATTTCGAAAGTATAGACATTGGGCAAGGTTGTGAACTGGACATGTATAATCCTGGTTTAGAGCAACCTGAACCTGCTGATTTATCGGGCATTCCTCATCCACGGATTGGCTATACAGGTTTTTTAACCGGCGAAAGATTAGACATAGAACTGCTGGAACAACTGGCCGCAAAAAAGAACAATTGGCAATGGGTGCTGATTGGTCCGGAAGAGGTCATGTTTCAGCAAAGCAAACTGCATGAAATGAAAAATGTTCATTTCATGGGCTCAAAAAAAACCGATGCTTTGCCTGCCTATCTATTGCACATGGATGTGTGCATCAACCCACAACTTATCAATGAACTGACCGTGGGTAACTATCCACGAAAGATAGATGAATACCTGGCAATGGGGAAGCCTATCGTAGCAACACATACACCTGCAATGGAAATGTTCCTGCCACATGTTCATCTGGCAATAGGTAAAGATGCCTATGAAGACTCAATTGAAGCCGCCTTGAATAATCATTCCAGGGCAAAAGCAGCCCAGGCGATTTCATTTGCAAAAACGCATACGTGGAAAAACTGCCTGTCCAAAATTTTTAAAAAACAAACTGAATTATTGCATGATTAAGTCTCTTCAGAGTTTATACGATTATCCGCAACCAATCAGCAGCCCGCTTGTTAAAAACTATCCGGCTCTCAATTCTGTAAAAGGAATACTTGTTGTGCTCATCATCATTACACACAGTCTGCCCGAAAGCATGACTTTGTACTTCCTGTACATGTTTCACATGCCTGTATTTCTTGGCATAAGTGGTTTTCTTTTAAAAGAATCTTCTTTCAAAAATGGGCTGGCTTCTTACTTCGGCAGAATAACAAAACGGCTCATCATACCCTGGCTGATAGCGTTTGCAGTTTATCTTCCTTTTCAAATAACCAAGCTCACAGCTTCCCATCCTTTTGAAGTTGTTCTTTATCCTTTTTATCATTTATGGTACATTCCGGCTTATCTATTGGGAGCTGTTGTTTGCTTCTCTATTTATAAATGGAAATTAGCAGCTTTACCGCCACTAATTTTTACAGGATTTATCACTTTGACATGGTATGTTTACTTTCGCGATATACATGTAAGTCTGCAAGAGCAACCCTTGTATTGGATGGGAGACAAGCGTTTGTATTGTTATCTGTTTTTCTTCATTTTAGGCTATGGTTTAAGAAACAATTTGCTTCAGCTCAGGTTTGTGGCGGCTAGTACATTGTTTATCATGGCTACATCTTTTTTACTGATTGTTCTGTGCATATTTCAGCATCTGCCTGACTATTTCACAGCTTTGCCTTATTTGTTTTTCAACCTAAGTCTCATCCTGTTTTTGGTGTTGTTTGTGGCAGACAAAACAATGATGCAACACCGGTTTTGGCTTTATATCAATTCCAATTCTCTTGGCATTTATTTTTATCATCCGCTCATTTTAATCCTTGTTTACAAAGCCATTGGCGATCCTCTGAAAGAGCATGTCACAACATTTCAGGGAATTTTAATTGGCCTTTTAACCGTGGGATTGTGTGTGCCACTGACACTGCTAATGAACAGGTTTAAATTTTCAAAACGCTTTATGCTTGGCAACAGTTAAAAGCATTTGAAATGCAAAAAAAATGGAGCAAAGAAAAATATTTATAGAAGCCCAGCGATTGTTCAGAAAGCACAAACATGGGATGGATGTGGTTGCATTGGAACTGTTGCAAAGACTCCGCAAACTTACACCTGCATACAGTTTCCAGGTCATGGTCAAAAACGATGAAGACAATTGTTTGCAAAACAGCGACAGTCTGAAAGTATCGTGTTTGCAATCTGTGTTTTACCCATTGTGGGAGCAGTGGTTGCTTCCTCGAAAGACAAGAGGGAGCAAAAAAAATCTGCTTCATTGCACAGGCAATACCGCTCCCATATTTAGCAGTGTTCCTTTGCTTGTCACCATTCATGATCTTATTTTTTTAGAAAAAAATTACCTGTTTAGCAAAGATGGTGGCAGCCTGTACCAGCGGTTTGGAAATTTTTACCGAAGGTTAATAGTGCCACTCGTTGCCAAAAAAGCAAGGCACATTATCACTGTTTCTGAGTATCAGCGCAACATCATCATCAATCGTTTAAAGATAAGCCCGGCAAAAGTTTCAGTCGTTTACAATGGCGTGGACAGCCGGTTTTTCAACCATGTAGAAAGCCCCGTTTTATCCAATACGTTACAGAAGTACGGCATTGCATTTCCTTACATTTTCTTTATAGGAAATACAGAGCCAAGAAAGAACACAAGAGGTGTCATTAAGGCATTTAAAATTTTTTGTGAACAAAACCCTGAACTGACCCACAGGCTTGCTATCAAAGGATTGACAAGCCGCCAGTTGTCTGAAAAAATTGAAGAATGCGGTGCTCAAAAAATTGCGCACCGCATTCACAGGCTGGGCTACATTGATCATGCAGACCTGCCGGTTATTTACCAGGGGGCAGAGGTATTGTGGTTCCCATCATTTAGTGAAGGGTTTGGATTGCCGATTATTGAAAGTATGGCCAGCGGCACCCCTGTCATTACATCGTCGGCCAGTGTTATGCCTGAAATAGCAGGTGACGCTGCATTGTATGTAGACCCAAATGTGCCTGCACAACTGGCTGCGAAAACAAAAATCATTTTTGAAGATCCTTTTTTGAAAAAAGACATGGAAGAAATGGGGAGGAAAAGGGCTGCAAAATTTACCTGGGAACAGAGTGTAAACGAATTGATGAAAGTGTACGACAGGTTGATGGAGGAATTGTAAAGTAAATCATTTTGCATTTACAGGACTTATTTGATTCTCTTTTTCAACGGATTTTGTCTTGACATAAAGACACTGTAAAGACAATTTTTTTTCAAAAATTTCATAAACAACAGTGTAGAGAAACCGGCTTATTTTTCCTTCCTTTACGGGTCTTTCATAGTAGCCATAGGTATTTGGATTTCTAAAAAACACTTTCATAAAAAAATCCAGCTCGTTTAAGAAATCAAGACCAATCCTTCCGATTGTTCTTTTTACCAATCGTACGCTTCCAATATTTCCAGTGTTGCCAATGGGCGTATTTCTATCCTATAATCCATTTCTCTTTTCCTTTTCCACGGCCATTTGTTTCACTTCTTCCCAGCTATAAGATTGGGTTTCTCCTTTCAAATAACTATCTCTTTCAGCCAGTATAGTTTATGCCTTTGCTTATCAGTATCTATTTCTTCTTTAAAAAGAGTATAAATCGCTTCGGCTTTTTTATCTTCAATAGCGTCAATAAAAGAATGCAATTTCTGACGGATGATTGTCGTTTCCATATAAAAACCTTTTGAAACAAATTTAATATTAAAACCCAGTTCACAGACAATAGAATTTTCATTTTTCAAAATCAGCTTTCTTCTTTTCCATTAAACAACCTGTTTTTGAGCGAATTCGCCAATTTTCTCACATCTTTGCATCAGCACTTGCTTGTGAAATTTTGATCTTTTATCTAAAACAATTTTAAACGATTGATATGGCTTTAGTTGACCTGATAATGCCCAAACTTGGAGAAAGTATTATGGAAGCCACTGTGCTAAAGTGGACTAAAAAAGTTGGCGATAGCGTGGCTCAAGATGAAACCCTTCTCGAAATTGCAACAGATAAAGTAGACAGCGAAGTGCCATCTACTTCAGCAGGAATATTGGCAGAGATATTATACAAAGAGAATGATGTGGTGCCTATTGGTACTGTCATAGCCCGCATAGAAACCAGTGCCTCCGGCATTGGGGAAACACCAGTTGCCAGCCATCCATCAGAGGCAGAAACAAAGCCGGCAAACACAGTTGAAGCAGGCATCCCGTATGTGCCGCAGGGTACGCAAACTGCCGATGTGCCAACTGCCGGAAGTAACAAATTTTATTCGCCTCTTGTGCTAAACATTGCCAACAGCGAAGGTGTCAGCATGGTTGAACTGGAAACCATTTCCGGAACGGGAAATGAAAACCGTGTCACTAAAAAAGACATCCTTCAGTATGTAGCAGATAAGAAATCAGGTAAAGCACAGCAAGCCGCACCGCAGCCTCAACAGGCACCTTTGACACAGCCGGTTCAATCAGTTCAAATGCCACAACCAGCTGCAGCAGAACAGCCACAGGCTTACACCACGCCAACCGGAAATGTGGAAATAATAGAGATGGACAGGATGCGGAAAATGATTGCCAAACACATGGTCATGAGCAAGCAAACCAGCCCGCATGTAACCAGTTTTGCCGAAGCCGATGTGACCAACATGGTCATGTGGAGAGAGAGGGTGAAGAAGCAATTTGAAAAAACAGAAGGCACCAAAATTACATTTACGCCCATGTTCATTGCCTGTATTACACGGGTCATCAAACGCTATCCATACATCAACTGCTCTGTGGATGGCGACCGCATCATTCTTAAAAAAGACATCAACATTGGCATGGCGACTGCATTGCCAAGTGGCAACCTGATAGTGCCTGTCATTCGCAATGCAGACTACCTCAACCTCGTGGGTCTTAGCAAGTCGGTCAACAGCCTTGCAGACAGTGCAAGAAACAACCGCCTGAAACCGGATGATACCAACGGTGGCACATTTACACTGACCAACGTAGGCACATTTGGCAGCCTCATGGGTACGCCCATCATCAACCAGCCGCAAGTGGCTATCATGGCTGTGGGAGCTATTAAGAAACGTCCCGTAGTGATAGAAACTGCCGAAGGCGATGCTATTGGCATCCGCCACATGATGTACCTTTCCCTAAGCTACGATCACCGTGTTGTGGACGGCAGCATAGGTGCCAGCTTCCTGACCGATGTGGCCAAAGAATTTGAAAACTGGGACGTGAACCGGGAATGGTGAGGAGTGTTCAACGGTTTAGAGTTTAGGTTTAATGAGAATTCATTCAGGGTTACTCGTTTTTCCTTTGTTTCCTAATGGCCTTCTGTTTTTGGGTTTGCCTTTTCACTTTTGCCTTTTTAGAAACCAGCAGTAGTTGGTCTACAGCTCCTATTGTGTCACTTTTTCATACCGATCACTCAAGCAACCGCATCTTTTCATAGCGACTTAGTTCAATTTTACCTTATAAAGTTCATAAGTTAATGACATAGCCCCCTACTTCCTGAATTTTCATTTCCACAATAAACATTTACTTTTATCGCCTGAAAAAATAATCATTTAATCACACTGAATGACAAACAAAATGACCGCTGCCATCAAAGGGATTGGTGGCTATGTACCTGAATACCGTCTTACAAACAAAGAACTGGAAAAACTGGTGGACACCAACGATGAATGGATCAAAAGCCGCACCGGTGTGGAAGAAAGACGGATACTAAAGGGTGAGGGCAAAGCCACCTCGGATCTGGGTGCGCCTGCCGTTTTGGATCTTTGCAACAAGACCGGTCTCGATCCGCTGGACATTGACTGCATCATCTGCTGCACGGTCACGCCAGATATGACATTTCCGGCCACGGCCAATATAATTTCTGAAAAAGTTGGTGCCAAAAATGCTTTTGGTTTTGACCTTGGGGCAGCATGTTCGGGCTTTTTGTTTGGGCTTACTACGGGGGCTGCTTTCATAGAAAGTGGCCGCTACAAAAAAGTGGTTGTGGTGGGTGCAGACAAAATGAGTGGGATTGTAGATTACAGCGACCGCACCACATGCATACTTTTTGGCGATGCTGCCGGTGCCGTGCTTTTGGAACCAGATTATGAAGGTTATGGCATACAAGACAGCATTCTAAAAAGCGATGGCAGCGGCGCAAAGTATCTACACATGAAAGCCGGTGGATCTGCCAGGCCCGCATCGGCAGAAACGGTGGCGGCCAAAGAGCATTACATCTACCAGGAGGGGCAGTCGGTGTTTAAGTTTGCAGTAGTGGGCATGGCAGATGTGGCTTTCCAGCTTCTTGAAAGAAACAAAATGACCGGCGATGATATTGCCTGGCTGGTTCCGCACCAGGCCAACAAAAGAATTATTGATGCCACGGCCAACCGCATTGGCATTCCTTCAGAAAAGGTTATGCTGAACATTATGCGCTATGGCAACACAACATCAGGCACCATTCCTCTATGCCTGTGGGAGTGGGAAAATAAGTTAAAAAAAGGCGACAACCTGGTGCTGGCAGCCTTTGGAGGCGGCTTTACCTGGGGAGCTACTTTGGTGAGGTGGGCTTATTAAAGAGGTTAATTCGTTTATTGGTTAATTAGTTAATTGGGGTTATAGAGGATAGCTTTTGTCCGTTAGCCATTTTCAAATTATAATTCTACCATTAGCACATCAGCAGATTAGCCCATTTTCTTCCATTATCATATTGAGCCATTGAGCTATTTTCAAATTAACTTTTCCTCCTGCACCATTCAATAAAATCTGTTGCAGGAATTTTATCAATGCCCACCTGTCGCAGCATAGTTACCAATTGTCCCCGGTGATAGGTCTGGTGGTTGAACAAATGAAGAAGCATTTGATAAACAGGATTTTTAAACTGCTCCTTCTTTGTATTCCGATAGACAAATTCATGCTCAAAGGCAGCATTGGTGCTCTTTTCCACCCATTCCTTCCACTGAAGCGAATGAGCAAGCAACTCCTTTCCTGTTTCTGTCAGTGTTTGATTTTTTTCTTCGGGAAGAGAAATATTTTCTACCAGCTTTAGTCTTTGCCACCAAATGAACTCAACAAGTGCGAGGTGTTCAACTGTCTTTTTGATGCTGCTGAAACTGCTTAGGATTTCGGCATCGGCCACACCTTCTTCCAGGTTGTTAAGGGTTTGAATGAGCCGCTGATTAGCCCACAGGTTGTAAGCGGCATATTGAACAAGTATTTCTTTCAAGATTTTATAATTTTGATTTGTCCTTTCAAATATACCAATATTCATTGTTGATGAAGGACTCGGGTTGCTTTCACAGTTATTTTTAACGAGACCGGTATTCAATTAAACTTTTTAAAAAACAAGTATGGAAAATGTAATCATCAGAAAAGCAATCCAGGAAGATTGTCCACGGATACAGGAACTGGTAAAAGAATTAGCTATTTATGAAAGAGCCCCCGACGAAGTCACAGTAACACCAAAACAGTTTGCTGACAGCGGTTTTGGGAGCCAGCCAGTGTGGTGGGCTTTTGTGGCTGAAATGAATGGTGTCATTCAGGGTTTTGCTTTGTACTATATTCGGTTCAGCACATGGAAAGGACAGCGTATGTACCTCGAAGACCTGCTGGTAACCGGGGAATTGCGTGGCAGGGGAATAGGTCTTTTGTTGTTTAATAAACTGGTGGAGGAAGCCAAAGCACGGCAACTTAGCGCCATTGTCTGGCAGGTTCTTGACTGGAACGAGCCAGCAATAAATTTTTATAAAAAACTAAATGCAAAGTTCGATTCTGAATGGGTGAATTGCAGTGTGGAAATTGAATAAGTTGTATGCAATTTCAAATCTGGTTTTCTGAAAAAATCACTCGTTTCATTTTTCCATTCACAGTTAGTTTGTTCTTACTTATTTCAAATTAAACAAAACAACTTTTTTATGAAACAAAGAATCTTCCTTTCTGCTTTTCTGTCATCACTGATTCTGATTGCCAGCCCAGCCATTAGTCAAAAGAAAAAAATGGCATCCATTCCCGTGCAAGTAACCGGCAAAGACAATCGCAAGACCATTTGGCTAAAAGTCAATCACCTGTTCAATGTGCTTTTTACAAATGAATGTGTGGGCTGTGCACAGGTGTGGAAGACAACAGTAATAGACCCTGTAAAAGTTAAGTTTTTATCAACCAGTTATTCTAACAAAAGTTGCCAAAACTGTACAGGCGGCAGACAGGATAATACATTCCATTTTGTAGCTAAGAAGGCCGGCATATCAACACTTTCATTTCAGTACTTTGATTCCACTTTTTCTGTAAAAATTGTTACTAAAAAATAGTGTCAAAATACTACTAAAACATTTGAGTGAATAATACAAAAAACCTCCGGTGTCTATAAAACAGAGGAGGTTTTGTTGTTTAAACATTTTGAAACTATTCGTCCTTAATTCAGGTCTTAATACTAAATATTTTGCTCTACTTAGGGCTTGCTCAACAACCCTAAAACCTATCTATCTTTAGCTTTCAGGTCATTAAATTTTAGCAGATGCAGGCAAAAGCAACAAAAGGCACTAA
>JAYTGA010000137.1:0-2945 GCA_043733905.1 Segetibacter sp. | reverse complement strand
TTAAACCAGCAGCGTATTGTGTGTGGTATTTTGTGGGGTAGTATGTAATGAGACCCCTTCGGTGCAGACACGCCGGGGTTCCCTGACCCCCACTTAATGCTTTGGAGAAAAACCAGCGGGACAAAAAAATGCTTTCATAATGTTCAGTATTTAAATAGCAGTTATTATCTTAGCAATAAGTTTTTTGTGCTATTAAAATAAACCACTCTTGCTTATGTCCAAACAACCTTCAGAATGGATTGAAATCAGAAGAGACTACGAATACACCTCGGCCAATGAAAAGCAACTAAAAAAGGTTACGGAAGAGAGGACAAAACCGGCAGGTATGGATCGGAAGGAAAGGATTGATTTATTCTTCAGACTGATTACTGCTGTAGCCATTGGCGTTCCGATTTTTCTTTTTTATCTCAATCAGAAAAGGGAAATAGCCAGCCGGAAAGCTGCACAGCAATCTGAGGTGTATGCTGCCCTTGCCGGCGCATTGGCCACTTTAGAACGTCGCCCTGTCATCAGCGCAGCATTTCGTAATGCAAAAGATACTCTTTACAATGCTTTGTCGCCAAAAGTGGAAATACTTTTTGATGAGAATATTTATAAGGAAATTGAAGATTTAAACAATGATATTAAAGCGTATGCCTGGGTTAAATTTCATTGTGATATTGTGCCCAAACTTTATGATGCAGAGAATGATCTTGGCGTATTTTTAAAAGACAGGGAAATAGAAAATATAAATACCGTAAAGAATTGTAAAGAACAGGAGAATGAATTGAAAACCATGTTTGACTTAAAAGAAGACATGTTTTATGATAATGACTCTATCACTGATAATAATTTTTATAAACAACGACCTGATTTTAGTGACTATGAAAGTGAAATGACTAAACTTACAAAAACGTTTAGCGATAAGAGGAAGCAATTAATTGCGTTTCATAATGCGTATTATAATAACTGCGATACCGCCATGAAATTGATTAAGAATGGCCACAAACCTTCACAAAGCGCTATTGAAAATGCGCCTCAATATTTCAACGAGATTAATAAAAGCTGGACCAGCCTGGGCATGACCCCACAAAAATCTGATTTTGTAATCACTTTTACTTCTTTAGGAAATAACGCACATACCATTTTACAAGAGTCATTCAAAAAAATAAAGCTTCATATTCGCCAGCAATATCATTCGCTCTAACAATTCAAAACCAACGCTAATGCCTAAACTTTTTACAGTACTCATCATTTTTGCTTTACTGCCATTTTGCGGCATGTCACAGTGTACAGGGTCTTTACCATCTCTTATATTTAGTGATCAGTTACAACTAAAAGAAGCCAGTTGGACACAAATTAACTCTATAGCACAACAGATAAAAAATACGCCTGAGTGCAAGATTAAAGCGCAAGGGCATGGCAGTAGCAGCAAAGTTACACAACAACTATCCTGGAGCAGGGTCAACGCAGTTATCAGGCATTTTGTAGAAAAACAAGGTATTAGCCCCTCCCGTTTTATTTTTGAATATGGAAATGAAGGAGACCCCAATACAGTAGATTTAGTTTTTACAAATGAAGATGGACCTTCTACTGTGCCTTCACCTCATCCTAATCTCCGTAATATTCAAGAACCTTCATTGCACGGGCCGCCGTCCAATTCTACCCCTCAGCATAAACCAAAGTTTCGGCCAGGAAAACATAATCATAAAACGAAGTGAAAGGTTAGCCGCTGATAGTTCCAACACCTATACTTTGCAAGGGGTAAATCCATGATCTGCTTTGCAGATAAAATCCGTTTTTTTATCCTTTATTTCAATTCTAATCCACTATAAATCCGTCTTATCCGTGTCATCCGTGTTCCATATTTCATTCACGGTTTTATGCCTTGAGCAGTATATCTTAGTTTAACTGTTTGTGGTAGGTGAAGAAGACCTGCTATGGCGATGTTTGGAACCCCAACAATGGTAAAAGGATAAAAACAGACTCAATAAAACACTTTCTCTCCAACAATTTTTACCTCATTGCCTATTTCAATCATTTTTCCAATTTCTGTTGATGGAATGGAACAGTCGACCGAAAGGTAATAATAATGACCATATTCTTCAAGCATTGACCATGACGGCAAAGTAGAGGCACGGTGTCTTGCAAATGATTTGGGGAAACCATGTAGCACTTCACCCGTTTCAGGATTGCGTGTTGGAACCACACATCTTGCACGGGGGCTCATTCCAAACATGGTCACTTCACCAATTCTAAATTCAATTCCCCTGCCTTCTTCAGAAAACAAATGATCTTCCCAAAAAGCAGGAACACCATCTATTTCTATGGTTGCCCTGAATCGTTTCCTTGTTTCGTTCAGATCCATATCATCGTACCATGTTGAAATTTCTTTTAGACTTGCAGTGGAAAGAACCGTTGCACCGCTCATGTCGGGGATGTCTAAAAATCGGCCGGTCTTGTTTTGTAGTAGTAAAGTTTTTACGCCAAAATAATCTGACAGAAAAGACTGTATGGGGACTCTTTTTTTTTGCAGGTGAAAATGCCGCCAGGCAGTTTCACTTTCAGGGCGAAATGAAATAGTTTCTTTTTCAAAATCAACCAAAGAACGCAAAGAATGAACAAGTTGATTTGACTTTCCAATGATGAAATTCCCCTCCTCATCGCTGATTGCATATTCCCTATCGTGCAAAAGACAACCACCCTCTCCTATGACGGCCTTTTGCAGATCTATACCATCCAGAGATTTGACTGGATAAATTGTTATTCTACTTAAAAAAGGGATCATTTTTTTGGTGCTAATTTAAAAATTTTATTGTTATCAAATGCACCAATTTTTACCGGACACACGTGTCCCGCACTTTAGTCCTATCGTGTGGACACATATTGAAGGCTTAGGCTTTTTGCTCCAAAGGAGCATCGTGTTTATAGCAAGATAAGAATTAGTAAGGCTTTATAGGCTCCGA
>JAYTGA010000136.1:0-14460 GCA_043733905.1 Segetibacter sp. | reverse complement strand
TTGAGTAGAAGAGTGGGCATATTTGTGATTTTGCTTTTACAAAATTGCCCCTCTTTTTTTAATCTTTCAACTCATGGTTTTATGCCTTGAGAAGTATAGATTTTCCGCTGTTGCTCACAAAGCAAGTCTTCAAAAACGAGGATGGTACAGTCAGCGAGTTGTACCTGGCATGCAGTGATTTGAGTTTATCGTATGACTCAATAACTACAATCTACAAAAAACGGTGGGGAGTAGAAGAATATTACAAATCCATTAAAAGCAATACAGGTTTTGCCAAATCACCCACAAAAAATATCAGGACACAGACCAATCATTTTATCTTATCTATTGTGGCTTATGTAAAACTGGAATGGTTAAAACAAAGAACAGGTTCAAATCATTTTGCAATGAAAAACAAAATTTATCTGGCTGCACAACAAGCAGCTTATAAAGAACTTAAAAACTTAGCAATACCCAAAGCAGCATAAGGATTTTGGAAATATTATGCTGCGTAAGGTGAGTTTGTAACAAGAATTTGGAGAACAAGAGCAAAGAAAACCATACTAAAAGCAAGATAGCCTGCTGTAAAACTGACTAAAAGCAAAGAAAACAATACAATCAGCAACAACCGTCACTTTCCGATACAAAACTTACTAAAAATATAGTCCAACTGGTCCTCATTAGTCACCTCCCCCGTCAGTTCTCCGAGGTAGTGAAGAGACCGTTTGATGTCGAGTGCAAGCAGGTCGCCGCTCAGGTTGGTTTGCAGCCCTGCGCTGATTTCATGAAGCGTTTCGTTGACCAGTCGCAGTGCTTCGTAATGACGGGCATTGGATACGATTGTGCTTTCGGTACTCAGGTGTTCGCCTATGACCATGTCCACAAGGCGTTGCTTTAATGTTTCTATGTTGCTGCGGTTGGAGGCGGAGATAAACAAAATGGGCATTTCGGGAAATCGAACGGCAAGCTCATCTGTCGTCAGCCTGTCTGTTTTGTTGCCCGTCAGCAGGTATTGAATGCCCTTTGCCTTCATTTCTTCCATCACCGTTTTCAGGTCGTGGCTGTGGGTTTCTGTCACGTCAAACAGGTAGATGACCACATCTGCCTGTTGCATTTTTTCAAGGCTTCGTTGCACACCAATATTTTCAATCACATCGGTTGTGTGTTGTCTGATACCTGCCGTATCTATCAGCCTGAAAAGGATGCCATCAATGTTCAGCATTTCTTCTATTGTGTCTCGTGTGGTGCCTGCTATTTCGCTGACAATCGCCCTGTTTTCATTCAGCAAAGTATTTAACAGGGTTGATTTTCCTGCATTCGGTTTGCCAATGATGGCGACACTTACACCATTTTTTATCACATTGCCAAGGGCAAATGAAGACAGCAAATCAGCCGTTACGGTTTGTGCTTCGGTCACGAGGTTATTAAGCTGTGTTCTGTCTGCAAACTCCACATCTTCCTGGCTAAAATCAAGCTCCAGTTCTATCAGTGCAGAAAAGGTCAGCAGCTTGTCCCGCAACTGTTTCAGCACACTTGAAAAACCGCCGCGAATGTTTTGCAGCGCATGTTTGCGGCTTGCTTCGGTGTTGCTTTGTATAAGGTCGGCCACGGCTTCGGCCTGTGTCAGGTCGAGTTTCCCATTCAGAAAAGCTCTTTGGGTAAACTCGCCTGCTTTGGCCAGCCTTGCTCCTTGTGCCGTGATGGCTTTGATGACTGCTTCCAAAATGTATGGTGAACCATGTGCTGATATTTCTACCGTGTCTTCGCCGGTGTAAGAGGCGGGTGATTTAAACAGTGAAATGACCACCTGGTCTATCGTATTGTTATCATGCTTTAGCAAACCAACATGCAGCGTATGCGAAGGCTTCTCTACAAGATTTTTTGAAGAGAAAAGTGCATCCACCATGCCAATGGCATCTTTGCCGCTGACTCTCACAATGCCTATTGCGCCTACACCCTGTGGTGTGGCAAGTGCAACAATCGTATCGTCCCAGCCAGATAGTTTGCCTAACATTTTTTCTTGTTATTGAGAGTTAAAGGAGGATTGTTTCGTTTCATGCAAAGATGATGTTTCTTTATTTTTTTTAGCAAAGGGTTTCAGAAATATGCATTTGCATTTTGTCCTCATTTGCCGATGCTGTCATTTTACAATTGCTATCCTTTTGCAAAATGATGGCATAAAAAAATCCTCCGCAATGGGAGGATTTTTTTCAAAAAAATTGTCTGAAATTTATTCTTCGTTCACCTGGAATGTGATTGCCTGCATCTGCCTGTAAATCACTTTCTGGCCGTTCTGAATAGCAGGATCCCATTTAGGACCTTTTTTAATCACCTTAACAGCTTCGGGGCCGCAGCTTGGGCAGGCTTTAGGAATTTCAAGTGCTTGCACCTCGCTGATACTACCTTCTTTATCAACAATAAACTGTACACGTACAGTATAATTGCCTGGAGGTGCACCATCACCAGATGCGACATCTGGATTAAGGTTTCTTACCAAATATTTGGTCCAACCATCCAATCCACCGGGAAATTTGGCTTCTTTTTCTACTTTCGTAAATACCTTGTCATAGTCTTCTTCCACTTTTTTAGGTTCCACCACACCCGTTCCTGTTTCCACAGGTGGTGCAGGCACACCTTCATCTTTTTTACCTTCCTGGTTCACCGTACCAATCTTGGTGTCTTCCAATTTTTCTACAACTGGTGGTGGTTCTTTCACTTCTTCATCCTTCACAATTTTGGGAGGGGTAAATTTAGTGATTTCCACTTTTGGCGGTGGTGGCTTTGGTGGTGGAGGCGGAGGTGGAACTTCGGGTTTTTTCTCCTCCTTTTTAATGTCTTCCAGTTGCACATCCTGCACAATAATTGTATTCTTATTGCCGCCGGTTCCTTTGGCAATAATTTGTGTAAGGATGAGTAAAAGACAAATAGCAACCATGCTCACTACCGCGGTAATGATGCGCTTGTTGTATGTCTTTCTGAGGTCATAAGCACCGTATTCCTTGTTCTTCCCCTCAAAGAGGATGTCAAGGAAGTCAGCACTCAAAATTTTGTTTACGTCCATGTTGTAATCTTTTAAAGTTTTAAAAGCATTTATTTACCTGAATCATCGGTTATTTTAACGAGTTGCGCTTCGCCATCACTGATGTCAACAAGGGCATAACGTGCAATATCGTTGATCGTCATTTCGTCCAAAATGTCCACAACATCTTTGTATGTTGCTTCAACACTTGGTTTAATAACAATCACCAAATCTTCTACAGGTGTACTTCTTTTTTTACTGATAATTTCATCCCTGATTTTCTTCATGGTGCTGCTTTGAAAATTAGAACCATCGGGCTTCAACTGTCCTTCGTAGTAATAGACGTTATCGTTTTTCCCTAACAGCAATGTCAGCGCACCGCTTTCCTTGGCCTTGTTTTGCTCATCGGGTTTGTCTGTATCCTTTGGCAGGAACAATTTCATAGCCGTTGGCTGGCTCATGGTGGTGGTAAATATGAAGAATGTAATCAATAGAAATCCTAAATCAACCATGGGTGTGAGATCCACCCTGGTCGACATTTTCTTTGATTTTTTGACGCCGGGGCCTTTTTTATGTCCGCCCCCGGACGAGGTATCCATTTCTGCCATAGTAAACTATTTTTATTAATGAATTACTAATTGTTGTTGTTTAATGTTTAGTGTTTAAAAAAATGAACAAATCCTCAACATTAAACCCTCAACCCTCAACTCTCAACCTATTCCACAACCGGCCCACCTTTCATATACTTCTTCCAAAGGTCTGTTCCGTTCGGTACTCCTTCGGGATTGGTGATCATTTGAAATTTGAACTGTTCGTTCTTTTTAAACGCTGCTATCACGTGTTCAAAAGTTGGATACTTGGCCATGTTGTCACCTTTTACAATCAGGTTCATTTTGTTGTTGGTGGCACTGTGTGCTGCTACAATATATCGCATCCAGTCCATCATTTCGTTGTTGGCTGTGTCCTTTGCGGGAATGCCCGGCAACGCTTCGGCAGTCAGTTTATCAGCAGGGATCTGCAATGCAGATTTCAACTGGCTAAACGATGAACCAAAAAACAATGCTTTCTTGAATGCGGTAATCTCTGCCGGTGACAGACCCAAACCTTTGGCTGCGCTCAACTGATTTGCCAGTTCTCCTTTCACTTCTTCATTGTCAAGAGACACAAACACCTTTCCATCTTTGGTGAAAGAAACAAGTGTTACATCTTTTTCTGGTGCAATCTTGCTCGATACCGAACTTGGCGTGGCCACGCTAATGGCCTCCGGTGCTTTAAACTTGGTAGTGAGGATGAAAAAAGACAACAGCAGGAAAGCTACATCGCACATAGCCGTCATGTCCACCGAGGTACTCTTTCGAGGTATCTTAGGTCTTGCCATTATTTATTTTTTTAGAAAATTTATTAGTTAAGATGCAGTCATGCTGCACATTCCATAAAAGCCGCTGCAATTTTATTTGTAGTTAGCAGCAAAACTTTGTGTCAAAGTAAATCCTGATTCGTCAATACCATAAGTGATGCCATCAATGCGGGTAGTAAAGATGTTGTACATGATGATTGCAATTGCAGATGTACCAATACCTAAAGCTGTATTGTACAAAGCCTCGGAAATACCCTGAGACAATTTTTGAGCAGCCTCGCCACCACCGCTTTCGCCCAGTGCAGAAAACGAACGAATCATTCCCAATACCGTTCCCAACAGGCCCAACAGGGTAGCTACGGAAGCGATTGTGGAAAGAAAGACAAGGTTTTTCTCAAGCATTGGTAATTCAAGTGCTGTGGCTTCTTCCACTTCTTTCTGAATGTTGATCAGTTTCTGATCGGTATCCAGTTCTGTGTTGCTCATCATTTCTTTGTACTTGCGAAGACCGGCTTTCATAACGTTACCAACAGAACCTTTTTGCTTGTCACATTCTAACAGTGCTTTGTCCACATCTTTATTGGCAAGATGAAACTGTACTTTTCTGATAAACTCAGCAATGCTGCCCGTTCCTGAAGCTTTTGTAACGGTCATAAATCGTTCGATAACAAAGGTTAAAACAATCAAAAACAACCCGATCAGAATCGGTACAATAATACCACCCTGATACATACGGGCAAGGCTGCTTTTAGGACCTTCGTGGCTCGGCCAGAAACCACCCGCCTTGTCAGGAGCTGTAAAATTAGATGGGTCGCCAATTACAAAACGCCATAAAATGTATCCTAAGACGATACAAGCTACCGGGGCAATCCAGGAAATGCTGTTTCCTGATTTTTTTGGTTGAACAGATGTTGCGCTTTTTACTGAAGCTGTTGGTTTAATTTCCGCCATGGCTCAAATTTTTTGTGTTTGTTAAGTTGATAAGTGAATGATTAAAATTTAAAATCGTTTCGCAATTCTAAGAAAAAATAATGATGTAATAGTAAAACTTTGCAGCAAATATTTTTAAAACCTTTTTTCTTCTGTCTTTTTTAATGGATACAATTTACTTCTTTTATTCAAAAAATCCCAAAACCGGATTTTGATGCCAATGCTTTTTCTTTTCTGTGCTTCTGCAAATAAAACAAGGGCTTTTGTTCTTCCTCTTTAATGACCGTTTAAACCTTTTTAAAAATTTAGAACTTTGGTTCCACTAATTTCATTTTCCAAAAATAGTGAAATACATTTATGAAGAATGCTGTAATGATCATTTCTGTCCTTTGTTTTTTTAGTTGCGCTTCGCAAAAAAAGACGGGCAAGGCCTTGGCCCCGGCTACAGGTGCCGCAGGCGCACCTGCAGGCCTTTTTAATAAACCCAAAGAAGGACCCAAACCTTACAAAGATGTAATAACCGACAAGGCTGTTACACAAAAAGGTTTATTCATCGTTCATCGGGTAGATGACAAGTATTTCTTTGAATTGCCCGACAGTGTCATGAACCGTGAAATAATGGCGGTGACAAGGTTTATAAGAGTTCCCGCTATCAAAGGAGGCCGCGGCACTTATGGAGGCGAACTAACCAACCAGCAAACAATTGCTTTTGAAAAAGGCCCCAACAACAACATATTTATGCGGGTCATTACACTTGTGAATGTGGCCGACACCAGCAACGCTATTTACAAAGCAGTTACCAATTCCAACCTCAATGCCATAGCCGCAGCATTTCCTGTGGCGGCTTACACCAAAGATTCAAGTAGCGTGGTCATAGATGTGACGGACTTTTTCAAAGGCGACAATCAGGTAGTCAGCATCAGCGCAGGAGCTAAGAAAACCTTTAATCTTTCAGCACTTGCTCAAGACAGGTCATACATTCAGAACATCAGTTCTTTTCCCATGAACACAGAAATCAGAACGGTCAAAACATTTAGTTCTACTCCTCCGCAACCAGGTGTGTTTTCTGCCGGGCCGCCTTCTGCCAGCATTCCTGCTGCGAGTGCTGCAGGTGCTGTGACCATTGAGTTGAATACATCCATGATACTCTTGCCACGAAAACCAATGGACATCAGGTATTGGGACAGGCGTGTCGGGTTTTTTCCTGATAACTTCACCACATTTAGCGACAACCAGCAGCGGGTGCAAGACAACACTTTTGCAGTCAGGTGGAGAATGGAACCGAAAGATGAAGACCTTGAAAAATGGAAACTTGGCGAACTGGTAGAACCAAAGAAACCCATTATTTACTACATAGATCCGGCTACGCCGAAAAAGTGGAGAAGCTACCTGATAGCTGGCATTAACGACTGGCAGGGGGCTTTTGAAAAGGCCGGTTTCAAAAATGCAATAATGGGCAAAGATTGGCCCTCTGGCGACAGCAGCATGAGCATGGAAGATGCCCGCTACTCTGTACTTCGCTACTTTGCTTCCGATGTGGAAAATGCCTATGGCCCCAATGTTCACGACCCACGCACAGGTGAAATACTGGAAAGCCACATTGGCTGGTATCACAATGTGATGAAGCTGGTACACGACTGGTTCATGATACAAACGGCAGCCGTGAATCCACGGGCAAGAAAGATGAAATTTGACGACTCACTCATGGGTCAACTCATTCGCTTTGTATCTTCTCATGAAGTGGGACACACCCTTGGGCTACTCCACAACATGGGTAGCAGCAGCCGCACACCGGTAGAAAAACTGAGAGATAAAAAATGGGTAGAAGCCAATGGACACACGGCTTCTATCATGGACTATGCACGGTTTAATTACGTTGCTCAACCCGAAGACAGCATTGGCGAAACAGGCTTGTTCCCACGCATCGGGGAATACGACCGTTGGGCGATACGTTGGGGCTATGGATACATATCCGGCACCACCGAAGAAGACCAGAAAAAAGAAAGCAACAAACTGATTATCGCTTCGCTGAAGAATAATCCACGAACCTACTTTGGCACCTACGAACTGGGCAACGACAACGACCCACGCAACCAACGTGAAGACCTGAGCGACGATGCGGTAAAGGCAAGTATGTACGGAATCAAAAACCTGAAACTGATTTTGAAAAACCTGCCTGAGTGGACAAAAGAAGAAACCGATCAAAACAAGAACATAGAAGAAATGTATGGCCAGCTAATCGGACAGTTCAGAAGATATGTAGGTCATGTGACGACCAATGTGGGCGGTGTTTTTGAAACTATCCAAAACTCTGAAACTGCCGCAGCAGTTTATGAAGTGACCCCAAAATATAAGCAAAAGGAAGCTGTGAATTTTGTTGAACAGCAGGTGTTTGAAACTCCACGCTGGCTGATAGTTAAGGACATTTGGAACCGCATCACCAACCCCGGCGAAGCAGACCCTGTGGCCTCTGCCCAGGAAATTGCGCTCAACAACCTCATCAGCACAGACAGGCTTATTCGGTTGCAGGAATCAGCAGAGCGATTTGGTAATATTGATGCCTATAGTGCGACAGAGTTGCTTGATGAAGTTCAAAAAAATCTTTTTGAAGAGCTAAACAGCAAAAAGCCGATAGACAGCTATCGCCGAAAGTTGCAAAAAAGCTATGTGGAAAAGCTAAATAAAATGATCAATACATCGGGAGGAGGTTTTGCTATTTCATTTGGCAACGCGGCACAACCTGTAGCAATGACCGATCTGTCCAGAACAGACATACCCGCCATTGCCCGCATGAAACTGCTGCAATTGAAAACTTCAGTTACAGCAGCCACAGCTACTGCCACAGATACCATGAGCCGGATTCATCTGGTTGATTTGCAACAACGGATAAAAGATGCGCTGGAACCCAAAAAGTAAAAGGTGATCCTGGTTTTCTTTCAAAACGAAAAATGTATTCAAACCATACCGAAAAAAATTTGCTTACTCCAAAACCATTGCTATATTTGCACTCCTAAAAATTACCAAAGGAGGTATAATTATGCTTATTATTGACTCGAAAGATTGCGAAAACATTGACAAGGCACTCAAGAAGTACAAAAAGAAATTTGAGAAATCTAAAACTCTTTTGCAATTGAGGTCTCGCCAGGCTTTTATTAAACCATCTATCGTTCGCAGAACACAGGTGCTGAAGGCAGTCTATCGTCAAAAAATGGCCAACGGAGATTTTGATAGTTAATATCTGTTTATAATTTTCAAATTTTCGCACATTATTGAACCGGTGAAGTAAAGTTAATAGCTTTATCTCCATCGGTTTTTTTATGCCATCAACTTCCATCACGGTACTTAAATCTTTCTTGCAATACCTGCAATTTCAGCGGCGATATTCGCAGCACACTGTTGTTGCTTATGAGACAGATCTTGAGCAGTTTTTTGCTTACCTGGCCAGCCAATATGACGATCCTTTGGCCAAGGACATCAAACCTAATTTTGTACGATCCTGGCTGGCCGAACTTCGGGGCGATAATATTTCTCCCAAAAGCCTTTGCAGAAAAATATCTTCACTAAAATCTTTCTTCAGGTATTTGCTGAAAATGGGGGACATCACACACAGCCCTATGACCACTATTGCTGCACCTAAAACGGGCAAAAGACTGCCCGTGTATGTGGATCAAAAAAGCATGGAAAAAATTCAAACCCATGTACAATTTGCCGACGGCTGGAAGGGGAAAACAGACAGGTTAATCATTGACGTTTTTTATGCAACAGGCATTCGCCGCAGCGAGTTGATAGGGCTGCAGGAAAACCACATTGACACATCAAATGCACAGATAAAAGTATTGGGAAAGGGCAATAAAGAAAGAATTATTCCCGTGTCTCCCTCACTTATTTCTCAGATGAATGATTACATGAAAGACAAGCAAGGTTATTCATGGGAAAGCATTTCACCCTATTTATTCGTGAATGAAAAAGGAAAACCATTGTACCCTAAGTATGTTTACAACGTAGTCAATATTACATTGAGCAGTGGCGGCATTACGACCATCAAAAAGAAAAGCCCTCACGTGTTAAGGCACAGTTTTGCAACACATCTTAGTAACAACGGGGCTGATCTAAATGCGATAAAAGAATTATTAGGACATAGCAGCCTTGCAGCAACACAGGTTTATACACATAATACGATTGAAAAATTAAAAGACATCTATAAAAAAGCGCACCCCAAAGCATAATTATTGCAGCTTTCAATGCAATAATAGATCCTTGATTTTCGTTTTAGATAATAGCGTAATTACATCAAACCACAAAACTTTAATAAAAAAATGTTGAATTTGCTAAAAAAATCCTTTCCTTTTTCTAACTTCATACCCGTTATAAAAACATGAGACGGCCTATGATAAAAATATACTTTTAAAAGTTCTTTATTTATTCACAAAAAACAGAAATGTTATGGACGTAAAAATTCAGACTGTTCATTTTACAGGCGATCAAAAATTAATGGATTTGGTAAAAAGAAAGATAGACAAATTAGCCACCTTTCACGACCGAATAACGAAAGTTGATGTTTTTTTAAAATTAGATAACGTAGTTCATGCCTTAAAAGATAAAGTTGTTGAGTTGAGGGTTCATGTTCCCCGGCACGACTTCTTTGTGAAAGCCTCTTCTAAATCTTTTGAAGAGTCTTTCGAAAGCGCATTTCTTTCTCTTGTAACACAATTAAAACGACAAAAAGAAAAACAAGCAGCATAGGCTAAAAAGCATTGAAAAATTAATAAGACTCCTCTAAACCGAGGGGTCTTTTTTTATTTATTGCATCTTTGCAAAATGAAATGGAGAAAAATTATTTTAATGACTGGTTTGTTATTAATATTTGCCTGTGGCAAAAAACAATCTGTGAAAGCAGTCATTTTTGAAAGAAAGGAATTACCTCAGAGGCGGTTGCTTATAAGGTATCGCTATTCAGTAGCTGGAAAAGTTTATGCAGACAGTTCAACCACAAGTAATAAGATTTTGCCTTTGGATTCAATTACTGTGTTTATTAATTCTCAGAATCCCTCCAGAGCTTTACCTGATTTTGGACAATAATAGCCAAAGCAAAAAAATTGGCTTGCTATTTTTATTAAAAAATATTTTTCAAAATTTTGCTTTTTCAAGTTTTCCATTACCTTTGCCATCCCGAAAATTAGGGATAGATGTTTTTTTCTATAGAAAGGACTAAATAACTACCTCAAATATTAGTCATAAAAACAGTTAAAGATTACGGGTCAGACTCTTTGAAATGTGGAGTAACAAGCCGAAGTAGCTCAGTTGGTAGAGCAGCTGATTTGTAATCAGCAGGTCGCGGGTTCGACTCCCTTCTTCGGCTCTGGAATAGTTAAATGGTTTATTAGTTTATCGGATAATTAGGTTTTAAGATTTACGAATAAATTAGTAAACGAATTAACCTTATTTGGGTAGATGGCCGAGTGGTTAAAGGCGACAGACTGTAAATCTGTTCACGCAAGTGTACGTAGGTTCGAACCCTACTCTGCCCACAGAATCTAATGTGACAATGGCTGAATTTGAAGATGTGAAAATGATAGCCGTTGATTAGTTTTTTGAATTTAGCGAAGCGTAGAAAATTTGCGGCATTTTCACATTGAGCCATTTTCAAATCTTCACATTAACAAGCGGAAGTAGCTCATTTGGTAGAGCGATAGCCTTCCAAGCTATAGGTGGCCAGTTCGAGCCTGGTCTTCCGCTCAATTAAAATCCTGCCTGCAACGGCGGATAGTTTTAAAAGCTGTTGTAGCTCAGGGGTAGAGCACTTCCTTGGTAAGGAAGAGGTCGTGAGTTCAATTCTCATCAACAGCTCTGAATAGCACCAATACTTATTAGTAAGTGTGAGGGTAAGAAAATGTGTAAAAAGAAGAGCTAAGAACAAACAGCAAAAGTGAGTGACACAACGATGTTTAATAGTTGTACATAGGCTTGTCTAACAAAAAATTAAAATAAAAACCTACTTTCGCAACCCGAAGGCGGGTTTTCAAATTTAAAAAAACAATCTAAAAAAACAAATAAAATGGCAAAAGAGACCTTTAAGAGGGAAAAACCTCACGTAAACGTAGGTACCATTGGTCACGTTGACCATGGTAAAACTACACTAACTGCAGCTATAACCATGATCCTTGCTAAGAGAGGTATGGGTAATGTTGCTAAAAAATATGATGAAATTGATGGTGCTCCTGAAGAAAGAGAGCGTGGTATTACCATCAACACTGCTCACGTTGAGTATCAAACTGCTAATCGTCACTATGCTCACGTGGACTGTCCGGGTCACGCTGACTATGTAAAAAATATGATTACTGGTGCTGCCCAAATGGATGGTGCTATATTGGTTGTGGCTGCGACTGATGGTCCTATGCCGCAAACAAGAGAACACATTTTGTTGGCACGCCAGGTTGGCGTTCCACGTATGGTTGTCTTCATGAACAAAGTTGATTTGGTTGACGATCCTGAATTACTGGAACTGGTTGAAATGGAAATCCGCGAAATCCTGACCAAAAATGGTTTTGACGGCGATAATACTCCAATCATTCAGGGTAGTGCTACTGGTGCTATGGCTGAAGATCCAAAGTGGATTGGCAAAATTGACGAATTAATGGAGGCTGTTGACACTTACATTCCTTTGCCGCCCCGCCCCGTTGATTTACCGTTCCTGATGAGTGTTGAGGATGTATTCTCAATCACTGGTCGTGGCACTGTTGCAACTGGCCGTATTGAAAGAGGTCGTGTGAAAGTGGGTGAAGCTGTTGAAATAGTAGGTCTGATGGAAACTCCGTTAAACTCTGTCTGCACAGGTGTTGAAATGTTCAAAAAATTGCTTGACGAAGGTGAAGCAGGTGATAATGCAGGTTTATTGCTTCGCGGTATTGAGAAAACTCAAATCCGCCGTGGTATGGTTATCTGCAAGCCAGGTTCTATTACTCCGCATACTGAATTCAAGGGTGAAGTGTATGTTTTGAGCAAAGATGAAGGTGGCCGTCACACACCATTCTTCAACAAATATCGCCCACAGTTCTACTTCCGTACTACGGATGTAACTGGCGAAATTACTTTGCCTGAAGGAACAGAAATGGTAATGCCTGGTGACAACACCAGCCTTTCTGTAAAACTGATTCAGCCAATCGCTATGGAAAAAGGTCTTAAATTCGCTATTCGCGAAGGTGGACGTACCGTAGGTGCTGGTCAGGTGACAGAGATTGTTAAATAAAAAATTGATTCATTTCAATAAGTTCTTCCAATTAGCTAATTAGCGGATTTGCTAATTAGCTAATTGGCTTTTACGGGCATAGTTCAATGGTAGAATAGAGGTCTCCAAAACCTTTGATCAGGGTTCGAATCCTTGTGCCCGTGCTTTTTAATTTGAAAATGGCTTAATGTGAAAATTTTTGCATTTGTCATTGAGCAATTTTCAAATTTTCAAATTTTCAAATTTGCATTGTGAACAAAATATCAACTTATTTTCGCGAAAGTTACCAGGAGTTAACTGAAAAAGTAACCTGGCCTACATGGTTGCAGTTGCAACAGTCAACCATTATTGTGTTGATTGCAACATTGATCATTACTGCTTTGGTTTGGGTAATGGATTTCGCATCGCAAAATTTATTAAAAGCCATTTACTCTTTATTTAAATAATGGAAAGTACAAATCAGGAAAACCAGGAAGTTACCGACTCGCCGGTATCAACAGAGCCACAGGAAATTACAAAATGGTATGTGCTTCGTGTGGTGAGTGGAAAAGAGCGTAAGGTAAAAGAATACCTTGACAAAGAGGTGAATCGCAGCGGGTGGAGTGAAACCATCAGGCAGGTGTTTTTGCCTATGGAAAAAGTCTATAAAGTCCAGAACGGGAAGAAGGTCATGCGTGAGAAAAATTATTTTCCCGGCTATGTAATGATAGAGGTAAGCGGGGGGAAGCTGGGAGATGATATGGTTCACCACATCAGCAACATCAGCAACGTAATGCACTTTCTGACAGATGGAAAAGGAGCAAAAGGAAATATTATTTGCCTTCGAAAAGCTGAGGTTAATAAAATGCTTGGCAAAGTGGATGAAATGAATGACCAGGGCATTGTCATGAACGAGCCTTTTATAATAGGTGAAACAATTAAAATAATTGAAGGACCATTTAACGATTTCAATGGAACTATTGAAGAAGTGAATGATGAGAAAAAGAAGTTGAAAGTAACAGTAAAAATATTTGGCCGCTCCACACCTGTAGAGTTGAATTATATGCAGGTTGAGAAAATTAGTTAGAGATAAAAAGCATGTAAGTAAGCTACAGTAATTTACTGTGGCTTTATTTTAAAACCAAAATAAATCATTTAATTATGAAAAAGATTTTTTCCCTTTCGATTGCCATTTGTATTTGTCTGCTCACGTTGGCACAACCGCCAAAAGGGCCTGCAAAAAAAGGAATGGTATTTGGCAAAAAGACAACAGCAGCCGGAGCAATTTCTGTAGATGAATTAGCCAAAAAAGCAACTGATGATGCAACAGATGTAAAAGTAAAAGGAGAAGTGGTAGATGTGTGTACGAAAGAAGGTTGCTGGCTAAAGCTTAAAACTGCTGACGGAAGTATGATGGTAAAAATGAAGGACCATGCTTTTTTAGTTCCGGTATCTTTAAACGGTAAAACTGTTGTAGTCGCCGGATCTGCAAAAATGAAAACAACACCGGTAAAAGAATTGCAGCATTATGCAGAAGATGCTGGCAAGACCGAAGCTGAGATTGCAGCTATTAAAGAGCCGAAAAAAGAAGTTGTTTTAAATGCAAAAGGCATATTGGTTTTGTAATTTTTATTTAAAATATTCTTACATAATTAACCTCCTCATTTGGGAGGTTTTTTTATGCCTTGTCAAAAAAAATATTAAGATTTTGTCTAACAATTCAGCACGCATTCAATAGTCTAAAACAGATCATTTTCATCATTTTTTTCAGGTTTGTGGAAAATAAAAGAATCTTTTAATCGAAAAAAAATGCAGCCAACAAAATAAAAAGCCGATTCTAAAGTTTATATAAAGGTTGAGAAAGGAAAAAATTTCTCGAGTTTGACACCCTTTCGCCCTTCCGTCCTCTGAAACGCAGTACCAGTGCTGGTTGCTCCTTCAATTTTAAAAATTTTGTAGGGAGAAAGCTGT
>JAYTGA010000135.1:0-6809 GCA_043733905.1 Segetibacter sp. | reverse complement strand
TGAGGAACTACAATTTTGTTCATACCATGATTTTTTCCAACAACTTTTTATCTACACATGTTAATAACCAACTGGTTAGACCCAAAACTCACGTTAAATTAGTTTCCCTTTAATTTGCAAAATCACACTTCAAGTCTATGAGCGGCAAAATCATCATCATCACGGCTCCTTCTGGTTCAGGCAAAACCAGCATTACGCGTTTTCTTTTGGGTAAATATTCCCGTTTGTCTTTTTCCATCAGCGCAACCACACGACCAGCCCGTGGCAATGAGAAAAATGGTATTGATTATTATTTTATGAGCCTTCACGAGTTTGAAGATAAAATTCAAAACAATGATTTTGTAGAATGGGAAATGGTTTATGAGGGCAAATATTACGGCACATTGCGTAGCGAACTGGAACGTATTTGGACTCAGGGAAAAACACCTATCCTCGACATTGATGTCAAAGGCGCCATTCATGTGCAGCGGCAGTTTCCTGACACCTGTTTGTCCCTGTTTGTGCAGCCTCCATCGGTGGAAGAACTTCGACGGCGGCTCGAAGGCCGGGGTACCGATACTCCTGAAAATATTGCTACCCGCCTCAGCAAAGCAGAGTACGAATTATCGTTTAATCATTCTTTTAATAAAGTCATCATAAACGATGACCTGGAAAAAGCCTGCCAGGAAACAGAAGCAGCCATTAAGGCTTTTGTGAAAATTGATTAGGGAAAACAAGAGTATGAGTTAGCAATTTTTGTTTAAGCAGTTTCATACTCATTCCAATCAATTAAACAGGCTTGTTCAAAGTATTCCAAAGTGCATCTTTCAACTCCATCAACCCCTTGTTGGTCAAAGACGAGATGAACAAATGCGGGATATTCTCAGGCATTTCTGCTGCAATTGCTTCCTTCAATTCATCGTCAAGCATATCACTTTTGCTGATGGCGATGATGAAATCCTTTTGCAACAGTTCGGGATTATATTCTTCCAGTTCGTTGTGCAGTATGTCAAACTCTTTTCGGTGGTCATTGCTGTCTGCAGGAATAAGAAATAGCAGGCAGGAATTTCGCTCAATGTGGCGCAGGAACCTGTGGCCAAGCCCTTTCCCTTCTGCAGCACCTTCTATAATGCCTGGCAAATCGGCAATGCAAAAACTTTTGCCGTCCCTATATTCTACCATGCCCAACTGAGGTGTCAGAGTGGTAAAAGCATAGTCCGCTATCTTGGGTTTGGCAGCGGTAATGACAGACAACAAGGTTGATTTTCCCGCATTGGGAAAGCCTACCAAACCTACATCGGCCAGCACTTTCAGTTCCAGCACTTTCCAGCCTTCCACACCATCTTCACCCGGCTGATGATGTTCGGGCGCCTGGTTGGTAGGGGTGGCAAAGTTGCTATTGCCCAGTCCGCCCCGGCCACCTTTCATCCACACTACTTCCTGCCCGTCTTCCAATATTTCCACTTCGGTTTCGCCAGTCGTTTCATCTTTGGCTATTGTGCCAAGCGGCACTTCTATTACAATGTCTTTCCCCTCGTGACCGGTGCAGTTGTTTTTGGTACCATTTTCGCCATCATCCGCTATCACATTTTTGTAATAGCGAAGATGCAATAAAGTCCACATCTGGCTATTGCCCCGCAAGATGATGTGACCGCCACGGCCACCGTCGCCGCCATCGGGGCCGCCCATGGCTGTTAATTTGTTGCGCAAAAAATGCCTGCAACCGCTGCCACCATGCCCGCTTTTGGCAAATATTCTGATATAATCAATAAAGTTTGTTTTTTCCACGGTGCAAAGATGGGTTTTTAAAATAACGTTGGTAGCTGAATATTGTCAGCCCGGCAAACGCCGGACAATTTCTGATAGCAGCTATGAAACGTTGTTGAACTAAGCGATTCTTTTTTTGCCCCAACAAAAGTTCTTTATTGAGCATCGTTGTGTCACACGTCTATAGGGCAGTGCTGCTATGAAGCTTTTTCTACCATTTGCTAACTTAACAGCAAGATTTAGGTATTTGCTTAGTTTTGCAATAATTTTTTTACATAAAATGATCAAAAAGCTAATCCCTTTTGACTGGGCTATTAAAAGACTTTTAAGAGACAAAACAAACTTTGTCGTCCTCGAAGGTTTTTTGAGCGAACTGTTGTTTGATAATATCAAAATTGAACACATCCTGGAAAGCGAAAGTAACCAGGAAACCGACGATGAAAAATTTAACCGGGTTGATATTTTGACCCAAAATTCAAAAAACGAACTGATCATTATCGAAATTCAGAGCACTTACGAGATTGACTATTTCCATCGCATGGCCTATGGCGTTTCTAAAAGCGTTTCTGAAAACCTGAAACTCGGGCAGAAATATTCGGAGATAAAAAAAATCATTTCGGTCAACATTGTCTATTTCGACCTGGGCCAGGGCAAGGACTACATCTACAAAGGAAAAACAGATTTTAGGGGCATCCATCAAAACGACCTTTTGGCACTGTCTGCCAAACAAAAAAGCACTTTTCTGAAAGAAGAAGTTGCAGACATTTTCCCCGAATTTTATTTGTTGAAAGTCAACCAGTTCAATGACATTGCCAAAGACACGTTGGACGAATGGGTTTATTTCCTGAAAAACAGCGAAGTAAAAGATGCTTTTAAAGCAAAAGGACTAAAAGAAGCGGGTGAAGTTTTAGACATTATGCGGTTGCCCAAAAGCGACGAATACAGCTACAACCGCTACTTAGACTCACTTCATCTGAAGGCAAGTGAAATGTTTTCATTGCAGACCGAAGCTGAATTTAATGTGAGGGACGATGAAAAAATACAAGTTGCAAAAAGACTTATTCAGAAAAATTCAGACGACAGTTTCATTACAGATGCAACTGAATTATCCATTGAGAAAATTAAAGAGTTGAGAATCGAAATGAAAAAGTAAACACGACTACTATTTAGCCTCCGGAAAATTTTTTGCCCTATCATTTTTTAAATGATAGCCTTCGGAAAAGTTTTTTCTACAATTTTTTTTAATGATAGCCCTGTTGAAGATTAGAAGCTGATGATAAAGAGGTAGAAACGCCAAAAAACTTTTTAAACTAGGAAATACAAAACCTTATTCCTTCTTTTTCCGCAATTTCTTAAACACATCAAGCTTAAAAGCAACACTTCCGTCTGGGCCGGGTCGCCCTCTCAGAAATATGCTTGCGCCAGCTTTGCTATCGGCTCCTTTATTTTCCGGAATGTAGCTGTCATCCCTCTTTTTCAGGTTGCTAATGGGCACCTGTATGCTGATGTCGGTGTTCCCTTTTAGGCTATAAAGACCTTCGGCAAAAAGGGTAAGAGCGGTTGATTGTATTTCCAATCTGTTGATAGTCATTTCCTGGCCTTTAATGTCTATCCGGTCTTTTATTTCCGCAAAATATATTTCGTCAAAATTTCTCTTTTTAAAAATAAGGCTCTGCACTTTTTTCAAAGGTTCATAATGTAGCAATGCGCCGTCTTTAATGGAAAAATCAACGTAGCCACCAATGTCTGAAGGCTGTTCAGTATTGCGGTTTATATCAAGTTGCACTGCCGCACCCATGGTCAGTTTACCTTTCAGGTTGTCTGCCACAATGCCGCTTTGGCCAAAGTTGTTAAATGCATACATCACCTTATTCACATCCATTTGCTGCATGTTTACCTTCACATTCGCAGTGTAAGCAACATTATTTTTTTGGGTCAGCGTTCCAGTCATGTCCATTTGACCTCCTGCATGTTGCAGGCTCACATTGTTCAATATCCAGTTTTCATCTTTCAATGAAAGGGTTGCTTTCACATTTGTTGCCTTAAACTTACTATACACCAATTCTGCCGCTTGCAGGTTTATTTTGAAATTGGAATAGTTCACAATTTCGTCCAACTGCCTGGCTGTGCTGCCCAGTTTCGATTTTGATGAAGCGGCCAGTTTTGTTTTTGTTTTCAGCAAAGAACCAAGACTGTTCAGGTTGAGTGAAGGTGAATAAATGTTCCAGTCGAGAAAAATAATACCGGGATTGGTTTTTATTAAAGCCATCAGGTTTTTACCGCTACCATTCATCGCGATCTTACTGCCCAAAACATTTCCTTTAAAATCGTTTACAAACACGTCACTGTTCTTAAAAACAATATTAAAGCTCACGTTTTTGGCCTCAATGTTTCGCGGATCATACACCAACACCCCATCGTTAATGGACAGTTTTCCATTGATGAGAGTGTTTTTATTACTGTTGTTTTCCAACGGGCCTGAATAGGTAATATTGATGTTCCCCTTCCCTTCTTTCAGACGAATGGTATTACTTCCTAAAAGATCGTTCAGCTTTGCCAGGTCAAAGTCAGAGCTTACATCGCACTGCAAAGTTGGGAACACAAGATTGTCAATATATGCATTAGTGCATTTCACCGGCACACCTTCATACAGCCCCGTTAGGTTTTCAAAATGAAGCCTTGAGTTAGGATCATTTCTCGGCAATCCTGCAACCACTTCATTAATGTAAGAACCCGATAGCGAACAATCCGTAAGGCTCACAAACGGCGATGTCACATTCATGCCGCTGATCTTCCAGTTCGCCTTTACCAGAGGCTCCCCACCACTTAGCGAACCACTAATGTCAGCCGACACTTCATCAACGGGCTTGCTAAGTTGAACAAGCGACAGGCTTGTATTAATTTTAGGAGTTAATAAGCCTTTGGCAAAATTGTACTCAATATTTTTAGTAAAAACTTTTAAAGAAAAGGTAGGTATTTCTCTAAAATTAAATTGGCCAGACATCAGGAATGGATGGCTTTTCAGCAAAATATTGATGTCTTCAAATGCCAACTGTTTCGTTGATTGGTTAAATGAAAAACGGAAGTCGCCCTTAAACGAAGTTTCCTTTACATAGCTGCCCATTTGAGTATTAAATGCAAGGCTGTGAATGAGAATATTATTGCGGGTGGCACAGGTAATAATTGAATCCTCATTACTAATCTTATAACTCACACGGCCAATGTCAAAATCGTAGAGCTTATTTTTCTTTTGGTCATCAAGCGTAAGTCGGACATTGTTCAGTTGTATGTTTTCTATATCAGTTTTAGGTGCCGGTTTTGAAACACTGTCTGTTGTTTTTTTGGGCGAAAAAAGATAAGAATTTGTATAACCAGAGGTATCGGTATAAACATATAGTTGCCCGTTGTCAATCCGTATGCCTGTGAGTGGGTTTATTTTTTGCAAAGCATTCCCAATGCCAATAATAGCATACACCTTTTCTGCATGAAAAAATGGATGTTTATGAATGTTGTATAAAGTATCGGTTATAGAAACATCCTTCAGCAAAATAGACACTTTTGGGAAATTACTAAAAAAGCTAAGTTCAATGTTACCAATTTCCACATGCCCATTCAGCTTGGCAGACACTTGTTCCATTACCTTATCTGTCAATTGTTTTTTGTGGTAAGAAGCATAGATATACACAGCCCCAATCAACACAATAAGAAGGCTGATAAGAATTGCAAAAGCACGAAGTGTATATCGAAGGAATTTATTCAAGTTGTTGTGTAAATAAAATAGTTGTGCCAGCCAACCCAACTCCAAAAGCAATTTTATCTCTTGATAAATTTTTTGTAAAAAATTGGTGAATAACTACTATTGTTTTCTATTCATTTTTTTTTATAAAAATCGTGTACCGTTTAAATCTCATTCCCTTACATTTGCAGCGGCAAGTCTTATACGACCAGCTCCTATTGAACTCCCCCAGGGCAGGAATGCAGCAAGGGTAAATGGTTGAGCGGTGCGATGTAAGTAACTTGCCATTTTTTTTGCCCTCATATTACCATTCTTAAGAAAACAAGACTTTTTAAAGTTATTAATATTGATCGTCTTCTTACTGTAAATCTCATTTTGTCTTTTTCTGTAGTTAAAATTGGTTACGCTTAAAATTTTAGTCCACTAAAAAATCTTACCCTACTCTAATATTCTTGTTTTAAAAATAAAGATATTTTTAGGTTTTTTCTTAAACAAAACATAACTTCACTTTCCAAAAATTGCCAAATGAAAAAATTTCTCTTTTTCGCCATCGTTATTAGTTTTTCGTTTTCTATTCCATATTCCACACAAGCTCAAAATACGGATAGCGCAACTCTTATGAAAATGTGGATGAACTACATGACACCCGGTACGTTTCATAAAATGTTGGCAAAAGACAATGGCGCGTGGACAGAAGAAGCTACATTTTGGATGACACCCGGCGCACCACCCACAACAAGTTCCATGTCATCCGAAAATAAAATGATCATGGGAGGTCGGTATCAGCAATCTACTCACAAAGGCACAGTAAACGGAATGCCTTTCGAAGGCATCAGCACCGTTGGATACGACAATGCAAAAAAAGTTTTTTTCAGTACTTGGATTGATAATATGGGAACTGGCTTAATGTACATGGAAGGCAAATACAATCCCGTTATGAAAAATATTACTTTTTTAGGAAAAATGGTAGATCCAATGTCCGGAAAAGATAAATCCGTTCGTGAAGTATTCACCATGATTGACGACAATACACAAACCATTACAATGTTTGATTCAGACAATGGGAAAGAATATAAGTCAATGGAAATACATTTTAAGAGAAAAATGTAATAGAAAAAAAGTTTCACCAACCTAAAACTGCTGTTTATCTAAACGTCGTTCATGAAAAGAACGACGTTTTCTTTATGAATAATTTTTTTCAATTTCAGTCAAATCACATTATCATTAGCCCTTAAATATTTGTAATGCAGAATCCAAATGGGTTACCTTTTTCTTTTAAAAGGGATTAAGTCGCAATAAAGCACATTTGCTAAAAGAAATTTATGAT
>JAYTGA010000134.1:0-5584 GCA_043733905.1 Segetibacter sp. | reverse complement strand
ATGTTTTCCATTTCCAGTTTTTCACCTGCTTCTCTTGCCAAAATCAAAATCTTTCGCATCACATCGCTGCCACTCAGATCTAGTCGTGGATCGGGTTCGGTATAGCCTTCATCCTGCGCCTGTTTCACCACTTCGGCAAAGGTTCGTGAGCCATCATAATTATTGAAAACAAAATTGAGCGTACCGCTTAATACAGCTTGTATTTTGTTCACTTTATCGCCACTTCTTATCAGGTCTGTGAGTGTGCTGATGACCGGCAAACCTGCACCCACATTGGTCTCAAACAAAAACGAAGCATTGAACTCTTTGGCTAATTGTTTCAGGCGACCGTAATATTCATAAGAGGACGAGCAGGCAATCTTATTGCAAGCCACTATGGCAATGCTTTTCTCCAATAGCGTTTCATACAATTTTGCCACATCAGCATTCGCTGTCACGTCGGCGAATATGGTGTTACGCAAGTTTTTTGCAACAATGGTTTCCATGTATTTCTGTATGCTTATGGCCTCGCCTTCGGCTAAATATGCTTGCCAGTTTTGGAGGTCAATACCTTCATCGTTCAGCAATGCTTTTTTGCTATTGGCAATGCCCGCTACTTTTATCTGCAACTGCAGGTTTTCTTCAAGGTAAGTTTTTTGTTGTTCTATTTGCGCCAGCAAACGGCTGCCAACATTGCCCACACCCGCCACAAACAAATGCAACTGCTTATAGGTTGTTTCAAAAAATTCTTCATGCAGTACGTTGACGGCTTTTTTAACGTCTTTTTTAAACACGACAGCCGAAATATTTCGCTCAGAAGAACCTTGTGCAATGGCCCTGATGTTGATGCCATTTCGCCCCAAAGCGCTAAACATTTTGCCGCTGATGCCAGTATGGTTTTTCATGTTGTCGCCAACTAGTGCAATCACAGACAGATCGGCCTCCACAATCAGCGGCTCCACCTTTGCCGTTTCTATTTCGTAGTCAAATGCACTGTCTATAGCTTGTTTTGCCTGTACTGAATTTTTATGATCAATACCCACACAAATTGAGTGTTCAGACGAACCCTGGGTAATGAGTATGACATTTATTTTTTGCTGAGCCAATGCTTCAAACAATCGTTTTGAAAAACCGGGAATGCCCACCATGCCGGTGCCTTCAAGACTCAGCAGCACAATCTCGTTAATGCTGGTAATGCCCCTGATGCTACTTTCATTTTGGCCGGGTGTTGTCCTGATGACAGTACCATATTCCCCTGGTGCAAACGTGTTTTTTATCCAGACCGGAATCTGCTTTTTCATGACCGGTTGAATGGTCGGTGGATAAATGACTTTTGCGCCAAAATGAGACATTTCCATGGCCTCCTGGTAAGAAATGTCGGGGATAGCTTTGGCCGCTTTCACAATGCGTGGATCGGCGGTCATGATGCCGGCAACATCCGTCCATATTTCCAATGAATCTGCATCAATGGCTGCTGCAACAATAGCTGCAGTGTAGTCCGATCCGCCTCTGCCCAGCGTAGTCGTTTTGCCTTTGGAATCTGCTGCTATAAAACCGGGAATGACTGTGACAACATGTTCATTTTGGGAGAAAAAAGTTTGCGTTGCAACATTTGTTGCAGCAAAATTGACGATGGCATCCGTGTAGCTATCATCAGTCACTATTAGTTCTCGTGCATCTTTCCATGCAGTATTCAGCCCACGTGCAGCAAAACCTGCAGCGATGATTTTTGAAGACATAATTTCGCCGAAGGCGGTAATCCTGTCTTTGGTAACAGGGGTAAATTCTCTTAATAAAAAAACACCTTTGCAAATATCTTCCAGTTCGTTACAAAGCATTTTTACAAGACTCAGCGTACTGCTTTGTTCGGCCACCGGCAGCAAAATTTTCACAGCTTCAATGTGCCGGGTTTCGATAGTGAGGAGGCTTTCTTTGTAAGACTCATTTCCTTCGGCAGCCAGGGTGCCGCAATTTAATAGCAAGTCTGTGATGCCCCCTAAAGCCGACACGATCACAGCTATTTTATTCTCCTTTGATTTTTCTCCAACGATTGAGGCTACCTTTTCTATATTTTCTGCATTTTCTACAGAAGTTCCGCCAAATTTTAGGACCACCATTTATTAATATAATTATGAAGTTTTCAAGGTGATAAACCCACATTTTTATATCTGTCCGGGTGGGTTTATATTTCTGCGGAAAGATAGGAAATTCTTCATTTTGATTAATTGCAAAATTGTTTGCGGTGTTGTAGACAGGACATTACAAACCATGTTCAAATCAGCTTTTCTGTTATTGCCATTTTTATTAAAGCAGCCGTATTCTTAACCCCAAATTTTGTGAGCATATTTTTCCGGTGGGAATCAACCGTCGTAATGTTTACAAAAATTTTATCAGCAATTTCCTGGTTGGTCATTCCATCGGCTATCAGTTCAAGCACTTCCTTTTCCCTTCGGGTAAGGGATGGCAAACCATTATCAGGCTTGCGCATTGCCGCAGCAGCGGAATGGCTGTAAAAAACCTGCCCACGGAAAACCGTTTTTACAGCTTCAATAATTTCCTGTTTTGCAGCATCTTTCAGCACATACCCGCTGGCTCCAATCTCTATCATTTTATTGATAATGCCCGGTTGATTGTTGATGGTCAATGCTACAACAAAGACTTCCGGGTAGTTTTTTTTAACCAGCTTGCATAGGTCTATCCCGTTTGTATCCGGCAGGTTCATGTCCATCAAGATCACATGGGGCTGTTGCGTTTTCAGCAGTTGCAAAAGATCGTTACCCGTGCTACAGATACCTGTGCATTGTATGCCAGCTTCCTGGGACAGCAACGATTTTATTCCTTCTATTACCAGCGGATGATCTTCTACCAGGAAAACTTTTATCATGCGCTCAAAGGTATTTCAATATAGACAGAAGTACCCTTGCCCGACTGGGATTGTATGTCCATGTTGCCTTTCAGAAAGCTGATGCGGCTTTGGAGGTTTTTGTACCCAATGCCCGTGGCTGTTTCCAGAATGGTTTTGTCAAATCCCTTTCCATCATCTTCTACGGTGATGTTCAGTTTTTGATTGCTGTGCATCAGTTGCACCACCGAGGTTGTAGCACCGGCGTGTTTAATGGTGTTATTGATCAGTTCCTGCACCACACGGTAAACAGTAATTTTTACAGCATTTTCCATCTCCAGGTTTTCAGTATTGTAGCTTTGGTACGTCACCTTCAGTGCGCCGCTTTGCGATACTTGTGTGCAATAGTCCTGCAGTGCTTCACTCAGCGATAGCTTCATCAGTGTTTCGGGCATCATGTTGTGTGCAACCCTTCGCAGCTCAGTAATTGACTGATCCAGCATTTCCATTGTCCGCTCAAATGCACTTGCATTTTCGGGGGTGATGATAAGATTTTGTTTCATATTGCCTAAAGAATATTTTGCGCTTGATAAAATGCCGCCAAGCCCGTCGTGCAGGTCTTTTGCCAGTCTTGTTCTTTCCTCTTCCTGTCCTTTCACAATGCTTTGTGTGGCCAGAAGCAACTTTTCTTTTTCTAGTTCGGTAATGCGTTGTTTGTGTAATTGGGCATCGGCCTGCATTAGTTTTTGCCGGCTTTGATGATTTCGGTAGTAAAGCAACCCAACCAGCGAAATGATGACAAGGGCTGCAATCAGCCTAAGATTGATCTGCCGCTTTTGCCGGATTTCAAAATCTTGAATTTTCTTTTCTTTTGCAAGGCTGTCTATCTGCATTTGTTTTTTGGCCGATGAATATTTCGCCTCCATTTCCTCTGTGTTTTTTACTATTTCCTTTGATAAAACAATATCGTTCATGGAGTCGGACAGGTTTCTCAGGCGGTTATATTCAGGGAGATTGCCCGATGCAAGTTCAATGTCGCTGAGTATCACATACATTTCGCCAATGTGGTTGTCCAGCTTGTTTTGCCGGGCTATCATCAGCCCTTGCTTCGCAAATGATCGGGCAGTTGCGTACTCTTTTTTGTTAAGAAAATAATCTGCTTTGTAGAGTAATGATTTGCTGATGCCATCGCTGTCTTCAAGTTGTGTTGACAGGACTAGCCCCCTTTCTGCATTAGCTAACATGCGGGTGAAATCCCCTTTTAACTGATAAACATTAGCTATGGAAATACAGGCTGATTCTTCACTTCCTTTGTTGCCCGTGGCCATGGCGATGTCTCTTGATTCCTGTAAACAAATCAAGGCGGTGTCTAATCTTTTCTGGTTGAAGAGTACAGTGCCAGTGTTGGTAAGGCTGCGGCAAAGAATAGCAGAATCTTTTAGTTCTCTGCTCATTACTATTGATCTCAAACCATAAGTATATGCTTTGTCGTTTTGTTTTGTTTCAGTAAGTATGCCGGTAAAATTTGCGTAGAGACCTGCCAGGTTTTTTTTATCGCTTCTGTTATCCAATGGCTGCTGTTCCAGGATAGAGATGGCTTTGATGAAATATTCAGTACACAACTGGTAATTGGCCAGATAGTAATAACTAACGGCTGTGTTGCTGTATGTGGCAGCGAGGCGTTTTGGGAGGTTTAGTTTTTTTGCAAGCTCAATTGAGTGAAGGTTCAAAGCAAGAACCTCTTCATATTTTGATTGACGATTCAGTTCGTCCGATATATTGATGATGTACTTGATGGTACCAACCGGGTAGTTGATCTTTTCGCTCAAAGCCCCGGCCTTTCTGAAATAAAAAATAGCCGAATCAGGAATACTGCCTTCAAATTGCAGACCCAAAAGCAGCAAAGTATTGACTTGGTTGGTGTCTTTTTTCGCAATGCTTAAAGCATAAAGCAGGCTGTCTCTTTTTTGCAGGTGCTGTGCAAAGCCAGGCTTCAAATTGGCAGTCAATATTAAAAATGCCATGACAAGATATTTTCCCATGATACAATTGTTGAGCAATAAAAATAGAACATCCGGCCGACCTGCTGAAAACGAAGCCCATTCATAAATTTATTTCCACAAAAGTCATTGATTGTAGTTTATGATTACTCCCCTTTTTAGGGGAGATTTTTTTATCAATCTTTTCTCCTTTACATTCTTACATCAGAGTACCGTTCCCTCAATCCGGGCAAAATAATTTACCGTTCCATCATTCAGTTTAGCCATAAACTAATTGTCGGTTCCTTATTGCTGGTGAACTGAATAGATTTACTTATAAAAGTAACAATCAGTTTAAAAAAAGAATTATGAAAACAGTATTCCTCTTTTTATTGATCTTAATATCTGCAAAAAATCTAATTGCACAAAATGTAGGCATTGGCACCAAAAGTCCTTTAGAAAAGTTACATGTTGTTGGTAATATTAAAACCGATACGGCAAAGGTGAGTGCGCTACAAATGACGACCAGTGCGGCTATCGGAAAAGTATTAACCAGCGATACTGCCGGTAATGCAAGCTGGCAGGATGTATCGGCAGGACTATTGGCAGCATGGGGAATAAATGGCAATGCAGGTGCAAACACACCGCATTTTTTGGGCACCACAGACAGTGTTCCTTTACTGTTTAAAATTAATAACCAACATGCAGGCTACCTGGGCCTTGGCGGCAATACTTTTTTAGGTTTGAATAGTGGAAATATAGCAGCAACCGATATTGGAAGTGT
>JAYTGA010000133.1:0-5796 GCA_043733905.1 Segetibacter sp. | reverse complement strand
AACGGTTCGGTCAATGCGATGCACGACAGCTTTACGCAGCTCACAGGCATGTTCGCCATGCTCGGTATGATGATTAATGCCTTTTATGGCGGCGTGGGTGTGGGCTTTTTAAACTTCTATATTTTCATCATCATTGCCGTCTTTATCAGCGGTTTGATGGTAGGAAGAACACCCGAGTTTTTAGGTAAAAAAATTGAAGCGAAGGAGATGAAGATTGCAGCCATTATTGCCTTGTTGCATCCGTTCCTGATATTGGCAGGCACGGCTATTTCATCGCATCTTTATGCACACGACCCCGCCACTTATGCAGGCTGGCTCAACAATCCCGGCAACCACGGTTTCAGTGAAATGCTCTATGAGTTCACATCGTCATCAGCCAACAATGGCAGCGGTTTTGAAGGCTTGGGCGACAACACTCCATTCTGGAACATCGCCTGCGGAATCATCATGTTGTTTGGCAGGTTTTTGCCCATCATTGGCCCGGTTGCCATTGCTGGTATTTTGGCTAAAAAGAAATACATACCAGAAAGCGCAGGCACACTTAAAACAGATACTTCCACATTTGGTATCATGATTTTTGCCGTCATTTTTATTATTGCAGCATTATCATTTTTCCCGGCTCTGGCTCTCGGGCCGCTGGCGGAATATTTTTCTTACAGGTAAACAGGGAGGCTGGAGATAAAACAAAAATTGTTGCAGTTTACTGCTCACTAATATTTAAAATTATGTCAAAAAATTCTTCGAATAAATTGTTTGAACCTGCGCTGGTAAATACGGCATTGAGACAATCGTTTCTCAAACTGAATCCACGGGTCATGTTCAAAAACCAGGTCATGTTCACGGTGGAAATCTGCACAGCAGTTATGCTGGCCGTCTGCATTTGGATTATGACTGGCGAAAAAACACAGGGCAGCCTGGTTTATAACCTGATTGTTTTTTTCGTCCTGTTCCTAACGTTATTGTTTGCAAATTTTGCAGAAGCCATTGCCGAAGCAAGGGGAAAAGCACAGGCAGACAGCCTTCGTAAAACAAGGGAAGAAACTCCTGCAAAAATAATTCAATTGCAAATAGTCCCGTTTCCTTTGTTTCACCAACAACTATGCAGGTTTTAAATAAATTTTTTACGAAATCAATTGATGTCTCTTTTGATAATTTCAATTTTTTTAAGCAAACATTAAAACATTCAAAAGCAACTTGTACACTTATTAATGGATTTGCTTTAACCAGTTCTTTAACTCTTCCGTTTTTTTCAGATTTGTCATCAGTTAAATACAGAAGCACATTGGAATCTAAAAAGTATTTAGCGTTCGTTTGCTTCATCACGGTCAAATTTAAAGTTGCTCATATCTGCATGGATACTATCAAAAAACTTCATCGCTTCTTCAAAAACAATTTTTTTTTCAGACCTTTCTTTATGTTCCTCATGTACCTGAAAAGCTATGACTTCAACCTGCTTATGAAGATATTCTCTGGGCAGCTCAACAACAAGGTCTTCAGAACTTTCTGCTTTGAAAATTTTCCTGTACATAAAAATAATTTTCACCAAATTTAAAACTATAAAATGAAACAATATTTTCTTCCCGCTTTAAGACTTACACTGGTTTGTGCAGCTGTCTTTATCGGGTTATACACGCTCTTAATCTGGGGCATTGCCCATGCTGTACCCAACAAAGACAACGGCGAAACAGTGTCTGTCAACAACAAAGTGGTCGGCTACAAACTGGAGGGGCAGAGCTTTACGGCAGACAACTATTTCAACAGCCGTCCATCTGCTGCGGGCTACAATGCGGCAGGTTCTTCGGGCTCCAACAAAGGCTCGTCAAACCCTGATTACCTGAAACAGGTACAGGACAGAGTGGATACTTTCCTTGTGCATAACCCCGGTGTGAAAAAGGAAGAAATTCCTGCCGAACTGGTGACCGCAAGCGGCAGTGGCTTAGACCCGGATATTTCTCCGCTGGCAGCCCATGTGCAGGTGGAACGGGTTGCCAAAGCAAGGGACATTTCTGTAGCAGACATCAAAGCATTGGTGAATGCACATACCCAAAAACCTTTTCTTGGACTGTTGGGCACTTCAAAAATAAACGTGCTTGATTTGAACATTGCATTGGACAATTTGAAAAAGAATTAAAACTTGTTTTGCAAAGAGGTTGAGCTGATTATTTTGGATGCCAGCTTTATATTTTCATAGCATCATCGTTGTGTCACTCCCTTGTACAGCATAGCTTTAAGGAGCTTTTATCAGAGCGTACTTGAGAACTTCTAAACAATCATTTAATAATAAAAATCCGTTTTTGAAACGGATGCAAATAACAAAAGAAAATAAAAACAACACCCCAATGAAAAAAATATTAATCGCCGCTGCGCTGCTCTGCAGCATGAAGGCAGCGAAGGCGCAACAGGATTCAGCAACAGAAAAAACGCCTTTTGAAGGCATTGAAACCAACTGGCAAAACGGAAGTGACAGAAGGGATTCGTCAGCTTTCAAAGGAAAATATTTTATACCAAGTATGATACTTGATATAAACTACACCCACTCATTTAATAAACCAAATGACAACACCGTTGTAGGCTCGACCGCACTTGCAAGAAACAATGAAGTTCAGATTTCTCATTTGCTTCTGGGTGGTGACTTCGTGTATGGCAATGCCCATGGAAGAGTGATGCTGCAAATGGGGACGAGGTCGGTCGTTATTCCCCGTAACGACATCAGCCCTTATCTGGGTCAATATAAGCTGGCAGACGTGTATCGTTATTTGAGCGAAGCCTCGGCAGGCTACCACATTAATAAGTGGTACGGGATTAATATTGATGCAGGTCTGTTCCCGTCATACATTGGCCTCAACTCTTACTACCAGGTGGAGAACTGGGAGTACCAGGCTTCTTTCACATCGGATAATACACCATGGTTTTTTAATGGTTTAAGGGTGCAGATGTTTCCTGCTAAACACTTGAAAATTGAAACCTGGCTAATTAACGGATGGCAAAGCTATGGCAGGTTCAATTCCATGCCTGGTATGGGTTTCAACATAACCTACATGCCGAACAGCAATGTAAAAATGCTTACCAATAATTACTATGGTGCAGATGCTGCCGCTATACCTGATAGAAAAAGATTCCATTCGGATAATAGTTTCCTTTACAGGTATTATAATAATCCAAACTCAAAAGGCATCAGTCGGGCCGCCTTTTCTTTAACCGGTGATTTGGGTTTTGAGAAAGGCGGCGGTGTCAATGGATTCTCTAACAGCGACAGCCTGAAAGGGCCTGCGCAATACTTTTTGAGTGCCATGTTCTATAATAGAATCTGGTTTGCAAAAAACAAATTTGCCTGGACTTTTGGCGGCGGTTTGATGAAGAATCCGGGCCGCTACCTGGTGCTTTATCCAACAGGCCAAGCCAGCCCTTTGCCAGACCCAAACAATCCTACACAAACAGAAGGTAAATATCCTTTTAGCGCTAACCCCGGCGATTTGTTTACCGGCTGGGATGCATCTACGACATTTGAATACATGGCTAATCAAAGCCTTTCGTTCAAAGCGGAGTTTGTACACCGTCATGCAAGTGTGCCATACTTTGCTGGCCAGGGCGGTGTGACTTCACCAACAGGTTATACATTTACACCATTGCCAGCCGATTGGAGACCAGACCTTGTAAAAAGTGAGGACAGAGTGATATTTGCGTTTTTGTTCAGGCTATAACAATCAAGTGGTTCACTCTCTAAGAGTGAGCTACTTTAACAGAGTTATTGGAATGCAAATCGGTTTTGCAAAGAAGGTTCTAAAACACTTTCTTTCAAAGTTAGAGGCCGAAGGCAAAACATTTTCGGTTCACCTTTTCAATGTTCAAAGCAATCCATTTTGAAGAACTCCCATTTCGATATAAAAAAACTTTCCGGGGCGGGTTTCCTCATTGCTGTTGGCATTGTGTATGGCGACATTGGCACTTCTCCTTTATATACTTTCAAAGCTATCATAGGTCAAAGACCCATTGACAGCGGTTTGATTCTGGGAAGTGTAAGTGCCATTTTCTGGACACTATTTTTTCAGACAACACTCAAGTATGTCTTCATCACGCTAAAGGCAGACAACCGTGGTGAAGGCGGTATTTTTTCTTTGTATGCACTCATTCGCAGGTATGGGCAATGGCTGCTAATACCTGCTTTGCTTGGCGGCAGTTTTCTCATTGCCGACAGCATTATCACGCCGCCCATTTCGGTGGCATCGGCCATAGAAGGTTTGCGGATGCAGTATCCCGGCATACCGGTCATTCCCATTGTTCTACTCATCATTTGCATCTTGTTTCTCATTCAGCCATTAGGCACCTCACGCATCGGAAAAATCTTTGGCTCTGCCATGTTGCTTTGGTTCACCATGATTGGTGTCATGGGCATGTATTCATTGTTGCAAATGCCATCGGTCATTCAAGCCGTCAATCCCTTGTATGCCTGGCGTTTCATTGTTCATTACCCCGGCGGATTCTGGCTGCTGGGTGCAGTCTTCCTTTGCACCACAGGTGCCGAAGCATTGTACAGCGACCTGGGGCATTGCGGCAGAAAAAATATCGAAGCAAGCTGGGTCTATATTAAAACCTGTCTTTTGCTTTGCTATTTTGGACAGGCGGCTTGGCTGGTTCAGCACCAAGGCATGGTGTTGGGCGACATCAATTCCTTCTTTGCCATGATGCCCATATGGATGTTCTGGCCTGCCATCACAATAGCCACTGTAGCTGCTGTTATTGCTTCCCAGGCTCTTCTCAGCGGAACGTTTACATTGTTCAACGAGGCCATGCGGCTCAATTTTTTTCCACGCCTCACCGTTTCCTATCCTTCGGAAGTGAGGGGACAATTGTACATACCGGCAATCAACTGGTTCCTGCTTTTGTGCTGCTGCGGAGTGGTACTTTATTTTAAAGAGTCGGCCAACATGGAGGCTGCATTTGGGTTGAGTGTCACACTCACTATGCTCATGACCACTGTGCTTTTGTCTATTTATTTATTGGTGGTCAAACGGATGAGCTTGTTTGTTTTAGTCCCGTTAATCAGCTTGTTCCTTGTCATCGAAGTTTCTTTTTTGATTGCCAATCTGCAAAAATTTTCCCGTGACGGATACATCACCTTGTCGCTCGGTTTGTTTCTTTTCTGGTTGATGTTCACCTGGCAATGGGCATTCAAAATCAAACAGGGATTGCTTCGTTTTGTGCCGCTGAAAAATCATATTCCCATACTGAAAACATTGAGCAACGATGTGGAGATTCCCAAGTATGCTACACACCTTGTTTACATCACCAATTCTTCCCGGCAGGACAAAGTGGAGGAGGATATTATGCGCTCCATTTACTACACCAAACCAAAACGTGCAGACGTGTATTGGTTCCTGCACATAGTGGTCACAGATGAACCCTACACTGTCACTTACAAAACCGAAGTGATAGAACCAAACGAAATCATGCTGGTGACTTATTACCTCGGCTTCAGGGTGGTGCCAAGGCTCAATTTGTTGTTTAAGGAAACACTGAAAGACTTGTATAAAAACAAGGAATTTGAAACCAGCGACACCTGGAAAACCTTCTATAACCAAAACCCAATGGGCGAATACCAGTTTGTGATATTGGACAATTACCTGAGCCATGACAACCAACTGCCAACGTGGAAAAAACTACCGCTCAGGATTTATTTTTTGTTGAAAACAATTGGCATTAGTATTTGTAACGAAATTAAATGTACATTTGTGAACAATATTAGCGTATGCAAACAGATGTTTTATTAAAGGAAAAGTACGATAGTTTACTTCCGTT
>JAYTGA010000132.1:0-23692 GCA_043733905.1 Segetibacter sp. | reverse complement strand
CGTTGAATGATGCCTTGCTCGGAACGTCTGCTTCTGATGCTAAAAATGGTGCGCAATCAGTCAGGGTGCGCAATAGCGGCATATTGAGCAACAACTTTGACTATACGACAGGTGCTTCTACTGTCACAGTTGCCCATGCCCTGTATGGCAGCGATGCCAGCAGCACATGGCAGCTTTGGTACAGCACAAATGGCGGCAGTAGTTTTGTGCAAAGCGGCAGTACAATTACCACCTCTTTCATCACTTTACAAACGAGCAGTTTTACCCTGAATGTGGCTGGTAATATCCGGTTTCAACTACGTAAAACAGATGGCACCACCAACCGCATTAACTGGGACGATGTTTCTGTAACACCATACACGGCTGCAAGCACACCTACCCTCACATCGGTTTCACCAGCTTCGGCAATTGCAGGGGGTACTGCATTTACACTAACGGCTACGGGTACCAACTATACCAATACTTCTGTCATTAACTGGAATGGTACCGCATTGACAACTACATATGTAAGTGCAACCTCACTGACTGCGAGTGTTCCGGCGGCTAACATTGCTACGGCAGGTAGTGCCAGCATTACCGCAACCACGCCGGGTGTTGGTACATCAGGGGCAGTATCTTTTACCATACAAAGCCAGCCTGCGCCGGTGCTTGGGTCTATATCGCCTAACAGCGCCACTGCAGGGGGCGCAACGTTTACCCTGACTGCTACAGGCAGCAATTTTTTAAATAGCTCAGTTATTAACTGGAATGGTGCAGCACTGACCACCACTTTTGTCAATTCAACTTCATTGACTGCTTCTGTTGCGGCGGCTAATATCGTTTCTGCGGGCACTGCTTCCGTCACAATGGCAACGGCTGGATTTCCCACTACCAGCCCCATTACTTTTACCATCAACGCCGCAACGGGTGGTACTAAAAAGTTTTTGTTTGATGCGACCAAAGCTGAAACTGCTGGCAATGCTGATTGGGTGATAGATGAAGATGGTTCTGCGCAGCGGGTGCCTACGCCTGCACAGTCGGGCATTACTTCTTCCACCAGCGAAACCTATTGGACAGGGGCTATCTCAAGCTGGGGTATAGCACTGGTGAAGTCGGGTGATTTTGTGGAAACATTACCCTCCACCGGCAGCATCACTTATGGTAATAGCTCTAATACACAAGATCTTTCGCACTACGATGTGTTTGTGGTAGATGAACCGAACACCCGGTTTACCACTGCTGAAAAACTGGCTATACTGAACTTTGTAAACAATGGCGGTGGCTTGTTTATGATCTCCGACCACACAGTATCTGACCGCAACAACGATGGCTGGGATTCGCCTGCAATCTGGAACGACCTGATGACAAATAATACACTGGTCAATAATCCTTTTGGCTTTAGCATTGACCTTACCAATATTTCACAGGTCAGCAGCAATGTACTGACCACCATCAGCAACCCGATCATGAATGGTGCAAAAGGCAAGGTGACCAAAATGGAATTCAACAATGGTGCTACACTGACCCTGCAACCATCAGTCAATGGTAATGTGCAGGGTTTGGTTTGGCAAAATACATATGCCCAAAGTACAACCCATGTCATGGCTGCCTCTTCTGCTTATGGCACAGGTCGTGTGTTTGTAGTCACCGACAGTTCACCCATGGACGATGGAACAGGTGCATCGGGTAACAACCTGTTTGTAAGCTGGCCCTTGTATAGCCACACACAGTTGTTTATGAACGCTTCGCTTTGGCTGGCAAAGCAGTAGAAATTTGCCGGGGTTGAAGTTAGACAAGCGATGAAAATGAAGGATTAAGGGTTTAGGGTTTATACTGATTAAACGATAACTTAGTAAACTGATCAAGCAATTAACTTAAAAAAGAGCCGTCCTGACTGATCATTAGGGCGGCTTTTTTTTATGCACATCCGTAGCGACAAGACAATGCCTTGTCTCTAACAGATAGACCGCTTTGCACCGTGAAAATCCATTAGGTTTTTTTGTAAAGACGCCATTAATCGCGTTTTTACTTCAATCGCACCAAGTCCGTACGTTGTCCGTATTTCCGCCTGAAAGTACGGACTTGGTACGGACTGATCCTATAGCCTGTCTGGTTCACGAATACTTACCCAGTAATTGTTCAACCTTATAATTATTAACCTTTATGCGATACCAAGCACACATATCACCTACTAGTAAACAGATAATTTTTTCAGGCTTATTTATATAGGATAATCCGCTTACAAAAACTACCTTGCCAAACAATAATAATTTCAAAATTATAATGGCTAAAACAGCAAAAACAGAACAGGAAGAACCATTGAAAGTTAAACTATGGAAAGCTGCCGATAAGCTCCGTAAAAACATGGATGCTGCAGAGTACAAACACGTGGCTTTGGGTTTAATTTTCCTTAAATATATATCAGATGCCTTTGAAGAACAATACCAAAAATTGGTTGCTCAAAAAAATGAAGGAGCAGACCCCGAAGACAAGAATGAGTATGTAGCAGAGAAAGTATTTTTTGTTCCTGTGACTGCCCGCTGGTCTCACATACAAGGCAGGGCAACGCAGCCCACTATTGGTAAAGACATAGATGATGCGATGGATGCCATTGAAAAAGACAATCCTTCGTTACGGGGTGTTTTGCCAAAAGTATTTGCACAAGAAAAGTTAGACAAAGCAAGTTTGGGTGGACTGGTCAACCTTGTTGGCTCTGCAACCATAGGCACAAAAGAAGCACAGAGTAAAGATATTCTGGGGCAGGTGTTTGAATACTTTCTCGGGGAATTTGCTTTAGCAGAGGGCAAGAAAGGCGGACAGTTTTATACGCCCCAAAGTGTTGTAAGATTATTGGTTGAAATGCTGGAACCTTATGAAGGACGGGTATTTGACCCCTGTTGCGGAAGTGGTGGAATGTTTGTGCAAAGCGAAAAATTCATCAATAAACACCAGGATTATTACAAGAAAAAAGGCAAACCCGGATTGTCGTTAAATCCAACAGACCGCATTTCTATTTACGGACAAGAAAGCAACCAAACCACATGGCGTTTGGCAAAGATGAATTTATCTATCAGGGGCATTGACAGCAGCAATGTAAAATGGAATAATGAAGGCTCATTTTTAAACGATGCTCATAAAGATTTAAAAGCCGATTTTATTATTGCCAACCCGCCATTTAATGACAGCGACTGGAGTGGTGAATTACTGCGTGACGATGCAAGATGGAAAGTGTTGGGAGAAAAACTAACGCCGCCAACAGGCAACGCTAACTATGCCTGGATACAACATTTCCTTTTTCACCTGGCACCCACTGGGCAGGTAGGTTTTGTTTTAAGTAAAGGCGCACTAACTACCAACACAACCAGCGAAGGCGACATAAGAAAAGCATTGGTAGAAAAAGGATTGGTGGACTGCATTGTAAACCTGCCTACCAAACTGTTTTTGAATACACAGATACCAGCTTGCTTGTGGTTTCTTTCCCGTAATAAAACAAATGGCGGTTTTAGAAAACGTGAAAATGAAATCCTGTTTATTGATGCAAGGAATATGGGCTTTTTACTGAACCGCAAAAACAGGGATTTAAGCGATGATGATATCAACCTGATTACAGGCACCTACCATAACTGGCGGAATCCTGATGGTAATTATGAAGATGTAGCGGGTTTTTGCAAAGTAGCTACCATTGAAAAAGTGGCTAAACTCAATTATGTGCTAACACCGGGCAGGTATGTGGGGCTGGCGGATGAAGAAGATGATTTTGATTTCGTAGAACGCTTTACTTCGCTGAAAGCAGAATTGGAAAAGCAAATTGCTGAAGAGGCAGACTTGAATAAAAAGATTGCGGAAAATTTGGCAAAAATTAAATTACCTGTAAATGGCTGATAAAGATGTACGATGGATACAACGCTTTCACAATTACCGTAAAGCATTAAAACGGTTAAGTGATGCAGTATCATTAGCCCACGAAAGGGAACTTTCTGATTTGGAGCAACAGGGATTGATACAGGCATTTGAATTTACGTTTGATATGGCATCAAAAACAATGCAGGATTTCGTTGTAGAAAAAGGGTATAAAGGTGAAAGGGACAAGCCCATAAAGATTTTTATTGAAGCAGCAGCCCTCAACATTATTAGTGAACAGGAATGGAGGGATATATACAAAAGCCGCAATAAAACATCGCACACTTATGATGAGGATATTGCAGAAAATGTTTTTAGGAACATTCTTGAAACACATTATGCCATGTTTATACAATTGGAAACACGCCTGCAATTAGAGAAAATCAGCGAAGAGAAAAACTTATTTAACCAGGACGATACTGAATGAAATTTGGATTAGAACAACATATTATTGATAGCATTATTGCCATTTTTGAGCAAAACTCAAAAGTAGATAAGGCGTACGTTTTTGGCAGCAGGGCAAAAGGCAATTACAGGCCGGACAGCGATATTGATATTGCTTTGAAGGGACAGGAATTAACCCATAAAGATATTATCCACTTAAGCGGTGAGTTAGATGAATTGAACATAGGATTTGCTATTGACCTTTTAAATTATTACACCATCAATGAGCCTACTTTAAAAGATCATATTGACAGGGTTGGAATTGAGTTGTATAGTAGGTGGAAAGAATATAAACTATTAGAACTTGGAAAAGTTGTTACAGGTAACACTCCTTCAAGTAAATTTCCTGAAGAGTTTGGAAATGAAATGCCTTTTGTTACACCGACAGATTATAAAAACTACAACAAATGGATTTTTGTTGCCGATAGAAATTTATCTGATAAAGGAATTAATAAACTAAAAAGTCGTGTACTACCTGCAAATTCAATTTTAGTGACTTGTATTGGTTCAGATATGGGAAAAGTTGGACTAAACAAAATACCAGTTGTTACAAACCAGCAAATAAACTCAATCATTATTAACGAAAAGGTAAACCCTGATTTTCTATATTACAAAATGATTACTAGTTATGATATTTTAAGAACCTATGGAGAAGCTGGCACTGCAGTTCCAATAGTAAACAAAGGCGACTTTAAAAATATAGAAATTACAATTCCATCAGACGTAAAAGAACAAACCGCCATTGCCTCCATCTTTAGCAGTTTAGATGATAAAATAGACCTGTTACACCGCCAAAACAAAACCTTAGAGCAACTGGCTGAAACGCTTTTCAGGCAGTGGTTTGTGGCGGAAGCAGAGGAGAGTTGGGAGGTTGGGACTTTAGGGGATTTAGTTGTTGTAAAATACGGTAAAGACCACAAAAAACTTCTTAATGGGAATATTCCAATGTTTGGTTCTGGTGGCTTAATGAGAAAAGTAAACCGGGCTTTATATGAATCAGAATCAGTATTAATTCCAAGAAAAGGAACATTAAATAATGTTATGTATTTAGACGAGCCATTTTGGACAGTAGATACAATGTTTTATACGGAAATGAAAAAAGAGAATCTTTCAAAATTCATCTATCACTTTTTAAAAGGACAAGACCTTGCCTCAATGAATGTTGGTTCCGCCGTACCTAGTATGACTGCTGAACTTTTAAATAAAATGATCATCAAAATACCTTCTAATTTTGCCTTAAAAAGATTTGAAGAGACCGTATCATATTTCTATAAAAAAATGAAATCTAACCAAACTCAAATCCACACCTTAACTCAAACACGGGATGCTTTGTTGCCAAAGCTGATGAGTGGGGAGGTGAGGGTAATTTAACTAACTTTGAACTATGCAGAATGAAGAGAACGCAGTAATAGAGGCTCTCATTAAAGGAGGTCTCTTAGGAGCGGCATTGGGTGCCCTATTTTCAAAAGACAAAGAAGAGGGAGCTTTAATAGGTGCCATATTAGGTGCGGCAGTTAATGCTACCCACCAAGCCAATGAGGCTGCACAACAAACAAATGTACCGGTGTATATTGAAGAAGATGGTAAGGTATTTGCCATAAGCCCCAATGGGCATAAAAAATTTGTAAAAAATATACAAAAACCTGTTATTAGTTTACCCGAACAATTCAAATTGAAATAGGATGGCTGCAAAACGAATGAGAGTTTTTGCAGGACCAAACGGCTCGGGCAAAACCACCATATTTAAAGGGGTACTAAGCGAAAACAATGTACAGCTTGGAGTATATGTGAATGCAGATGATATTGAAAAAACACTTTCACAAACTAATTTCATCCCTTTTTCAGATTACCAGTTAAATATAAAAGAACAGGAAGTAAAAGAGTTTTTTCGCCTCAGCACATTTTCTCCCATTAAAAGACACGAACCTGAGTTGTGGCTTACAATACATGTGGACGACAATATTTTTACGACCACTGCCAGGATAGATTCATATATCGCTGCAGATTTAGCTGAGTTTATCAGGCAGCAACTGTTATTGAAAAGTATTTCCTTTACTTATGAAACAGTGATGAGCCATATTGGAAAGGTTGATTTTATGCAACAAGCCCTTGAAAGCGGGTACAGGGTTTATTTGTATTACATAGCCACAGAAGATCCGGAAATAAATGTAAACCGTGTAAGTGTTAGAAAAGCCCAGGACGGGCACACGGTTGATGCCGATATCTTAAAAAAAAGATATTACAGGAGTTTAGACAATTTGTTGCCTGCTGTTAAAGCTACGCACAGAGCTTATATTTTTGATAACTCTCAAAAGCAGGCAAGATTAATTGCCGAAATAACTGATGGTGAGTCGGTGGTCATTAATAAACCTAACGATGTACCCAACTGGGTTGCCCAATATTTATACCAGCCATAAATGAAACCCATCACTGAAAGCCATATAGAAGCCTTCGCTATAGAAACCCTGCAAAGTGCAGGGTGGACTTATGTGCCTGGTTTGGCTATTGCCCCCGGTGCAGAGCAGGCCGAACGGGAAAGTTTTGAACAGGTCGTTTTGGTGGAGCGTTTACAAAAATCGGTGAGGATATTAAACCCAAACATTCCACAAGATGCACAAGAGCAGGCCATCCAAAAAGTATTGCGGATTTATTCTCCTGAATTGTTGCATAACAACGGAACCTTTCACCAGCTATTGGTTGAAAAAGTAAAAATACCCTACCAGCAAGATGGTTTTGAGCGGAGTTACGAAGTGGCACTGATAGATTTTAAAAATACGCTGAACAATGAGTTTTTGTGCGTTAACCAATATACCATTGTAGAAAAAAACCAAAACAAACGACCCGATGTATTGCTGTTTGTAAATGGCCTGCCGCTGGTAGTGATAGAATTAAAAAACGCAGCAGACGAAAACGCCACCCTTCGCAAAGCGTTTGAACAATTACAAACCTACAAAGCCACCATTCCCGCTTTGTTTACATACAATGCCATTTGTGTTATTTCAGACGGTATGGAGTGCAAGGCAGGCAGCCTTTCAGCGGGCTATAGCCGGTATATGAACTGGAAAAGTTCAGACGGCAAAAAAGAAGCTTCGCGGTTTAGTCCACAATTAGAAATCCTGTTGAAAGGGATGCTGAACCCAGCTACATTTTTAGATTTGGTACGCAATTTCATTGTGTTTGAAAAGAACAAAAAAGAAGATGCGACAACAGGCATTACACAAATAGAGACAGTTAAAAAACTGGCGGCTTATCACCAGTATTATGCTGTCAACAAGGCAGTTGAATCTTCCATTGTTGCCTCCGCTGAAAAAGGCGATAAAAAAGCTGGTGTAGTATGGCACACACAGGGATCCGGCAAGAGTTTAAGCATGGTTTTTTATTCAGGCAAACTGATTACAGCCCCCGAAATGCAAAACCCAACCATCCTGGTCATTACCGACCGGAATGATTTGGACGACCAACTCTTTGACACTTTTGCCAACTCCAAACAATTGTTAAGACAAGAGCCGGTTCAGGCAAAAGACAGGGAGCATTTAAAGGAATTGCTAAGAGTGGCAAGCGGGGGAATTGTGTTTGCCACCATTCAAAAGTTTCTGCCCGAAAACCAGCAATCTGTTTACGACCAGTTATCAGACCGCAGAAATATTGTGGTCATAGCAGACGAAGCCCACAGAACACAATACGGCTTTGAAGCATCCATTAAAGAAGTAAAGGACAAGGAAACCAAAGAAAGCATTGGCAAACGAATTGCCTATGGCTTTGCCAAATACATGCGGGATGCATTGCCCAATGCCACTTACATTGGCTTTACGGGAACACCCATAGAAAACACCGATGTAAACACCCCACAGGTTTTTGGGCAGTATGTGGATGTGTATGATATTTCACAGGCAGTTGCTGATGGAGCAACAGTTCGTATCTACTATGAAAGCCGCCTGGCAAAAGTAAATTTAGATGAAGATGGTAAACGCCTGATTGAAGAATTTGATGCAGAGTTAGAACAAAATGAAGAAATAACAGACCGTCAAAAGGCAAAAGCGAAATGGACAAAGCTGGAAGCCATTGTTGGTAATGCCGAACGGGTTAAAAACCTGGCAAAAGACATTGTAACCCATTCTGAACAGCGCCAAAAAGTATTTGACGGGAAAGGAATGATTGTGGCCATGAGCCGAAGAATTGCCGCCGATTTATACAAAGAAATCATTACTTTAAGACCCGAATGGCACAACGATGATTTGAGCAAAGGAGCCATAAAAGTTGTGATGACTTCTACAAGTGCTGACGGCCCTGAAATGCAACGCCACAACACTACCAAACAGCAGCGAAAAAACCTGGCAGAAAGAATGAAAGACCCGTCCGACCCATTGAGTATAGTAATTGTGCGGGATATGTGGCTGACAGGTTTTGATGCTCCTTGTTTGCATACACTCTACATTGACAAACCAATGAGGGGACACAACCTTATGCAGGCAATTGCACGGGTAAACCGTGTTTTCAAAGACAAGCCCGGCGGCCTCATTGTGGACTATTTAGGCATAGCAACCGACTTGAAAAAAGCATTGTCTTTTTATTCGGCAGCAGGTGGCAGAGGTGAACCAACACAAGATTTGGAAAAAGCCATTGGATTGATGAACGAAAAATTTGAAGTAGTTCAACAGCTTTTTAATGAAGAAGCAAAAACCCAAAATGATATTTTGGTGGAAGAGCCAAGGGCTTATTATCAAAATAGTTTCAAGTTTAATTACAGGAGGTTTTTTAAAGTAGAAGCGAAAGAAAAATTATCCATTATTCTGCAAGCAGAAGAACATATTTTAGGTTTAAAAGATGGTAAGACCCGTTTTACCAGGGAAGTCACTTTACTAAGCCAGGCATTTGCTTTATCCATTCCCCATGAAAAAGCAATGGAAATAAAGGATGACATTGCTTTTTTTCAGGCAGTAAAAGCAAGACTGGTAAAATTTGAAGGGACTGGAACAGGCAAATCAGATATTGAAATTGAAACTGCCATCAAACAAATCGTTGATGAAGCATTAAGCAGCGACAAAGTAATAGACATTTTTGAAGCAGCAGGAATTGATAAGCCCGAAATATCAGGTTTGGAAATCCTTTCAGACGAATTTCTTTTAGAAGTACAAGGCATGAAGCATCAAAATTTAGCTTTGGAACTTTTAAAGAAATTATTAAATGACGAAATAAAAACACGTTCCAAAACCAATTTGGTAAAAAGCAAAAAGCTTTTAGAAATGTTGGAAGGTGCCATAAAACGCTACCAAAACAACTTGCTGACAACGGCAGAAATTATCCAGGAACTCATCAACATTGCAAAAGAAATTAAAGAAGCCGACAAAGAAGGTGAACGACTTGGACTGACAAAAGATGAAGTTGCTTTTTACAATGCGTTAGAAGTAAACGACAGTGCTGTTATGGTTTTGGGTGACGACCAGCTCAAAGAAATTGCAAGAGAAATTACAGACAAAGTAAGAGCCAACGCAACTATAGACTGGACAATCAGAGAAAGTGCAAGAGCAAGATTGATGGTAATCGTTAAGCGGACATTGACAAAGTGGGGTTATCCCCCGGACAAACAAGCGAAGGCAATTGAGACAGTGTTGAAGCAAGCAGAGTTGATGGCTGATTTTTTTACAAAGGATTAAACCAATGTTTACACATTTTATGGCAAACTTGCAAGGCACATAACCTACACATAACAGCCAACATTTTCACCTTTCGGCAGGTGTGCTTCACCTACAAATCTTCGCTTCGGAAATAAACCTTTATTTTCATGTTTTCGCTTTTGCAGGTATTCTTCACTTAGTCAGGTTATCCATTCAATAATTTTATTAAAAAACCTTTTAAAAGAAAACGCCTATGGCTAGTATTATGAAAGGCATCCTGGAGCCCTTCTCAGGAACAATTGGAACGGTTGTTGGCGTTATTGTAGATGGTAAAGGCATCATTAAAAGCCGGCCTACCAAGTCGTCTGCCCCGCCTTCGCCCAAACAACTAGCACTGCGGGCAAAGTTTAAACTGATGGTTCAGTTTCTGCAATGCTTCACCGGATTGCTAAGGATCAGCTATGTCGGTTTTGTTAAAAAGAGCCGTGCATTTGACAATGCCGTTTCTTACAACATTGAACATGCCGTGTCCGGCGTTTATCCATTTTTTACTATTGACTATCCACAGGTGCTGGTGGCTCGTGGCGACCTGCCAAATGCTACAGGTTCGGCAGCATCCACTGCAGGGCGGAGACATTAAATTCTCATGGACTAACAATGCCGGGGCTGGCAAAGCCAAAGATTCTGACAACTCTATTCTTGTGGTCTATTGTCCGTTTTACAATCAAAGTATCTACAACACAGACGGTGCAATCCGCAGTGCCTCAGGCACCACGCTGAATGTAAGCCCCTTTGTAGGGCAGGCCGTGGAAACCTACATCTCATTTATTGATAATGCAGGTAAAGAAACGGCCACCAGCCTTTACACGGGACATCTTACCATTACTTAAAAAAATACACTACCTGTTTCCACTAAATAAAGCCATGTAACAATGGCTTTTTTTAGTGTAAGCCTGTTTTGCGTATTGAACCACGGCCCACATTTTTTTCTATAATTGACTGTTTTCTGCTCATTAAATATCTCACGAACATGAAATCATGGATGATAAAATCGTTAACAAAAAATTAATAAGAACATTTAAACCACCAAAAAAAATATTATATTGCATTGTCGGATTTAAAAACAAGTTTGACCAAAACTGCAAAAATTGGCACACAGCGATCAAAAATATATTGATGCATTGTTAGCTAATAATACAGTTTTGCTTAACGAAATATATCGCCGGTATTCCGGGAAAATTAGATGGATGGTGATGAAAAACAATGGCACCGAATCCGAAGCTGCCGACATCTTCCAGGAAGCTTTATTAGCCATTTACCAAAAAGCAAAAACAACCAATTTTACTTTAACGTGTCCCTTAGATGCCTTTCTTTATTTTGTTTGTAAAAACAAATGGCTAAACGAATTAAGCAAAAAGAAATTGGCCAGGGTAACATTTCAGGACACTGCCGTATATAACATAGGTGATGGCAGCTTTGAACAGTTGAATTCATACCAGTTAGAAGAAACCCGACGGACATTTTTGACAGAAAAAGTGGACGAATTGGGTGATAGCTGCAAAAAACTACTTCGGTTGAATTGGGAAGGCAAATCACTGGAAGAAGTAGCTAAAATATTGGAACTGACCTATGGATACGTCCGTAAGAAAAAATGTGAGTGCATGGAAAAACTAATGACAAACATCAGAAAATCAGCTGAATTCACCGCCTTGAAATGGTAATAATATGAACTTGTTTGAGAGAATAGAAGACTACATAAACGGCGCAATGAGCAGCGAAGAAAAACTTCGCTTTGAGGAAGATATGGCCAACAATGAAGAAATAGCAGAGGCGACTATGCTTTATAAAACCATCGAAGCGCAAATGAAAAGCAATGCAAGCAATAGCGATGATGTGGAGGCATTAAAGGGTTCTTTAAGCCTGCTTGGCAAACAGTATTTTCAGACTGATGCAGCTAAGGTTGTTTCTTTTAAAGAGGAAGAAAATGGAATAAATAATGAAAAGAAAACTACAGGAAAACGAGTGTTCTTATGGCGGCTTGGCATAGCTGCGGCTCTGTTAGGTGTCATTGTTTTTGGGGCTGTTTTATTTTTAAAAACAAAGGACAAAGAAACAAAGTTGGTCATCAATAATCATAGCGACACCAGCAATAAGCCAGTGGTCATAGATACTGCCAAAAGCAGGGTGAAAATTGATGTTACAAAAGCAGAGAAACAACCTGATGTTGCCAACCATCACAAAGAAAAGAAGCAACCTGCTTCTAAAACACGAGAAGTCTTATTTGCCCAAAATTTTGAACCGGATGTAGTCCCAGAAAACAAAACAGGGCCGCTAAACGAAGCTTTCGAGAGCTACAAAAACAAAAGGTACGAGGAAGCGATTGCTTCTCTTGACAAGACAGACCTAAACAATGAAACAAGAGGCGATGACAGCTATCAAAACCTGCTATTGTTTTATGCACATTATTACAAAGGCATCAGCTACATGGCGGTCAACAATTGCGGAAGTGCTATCCCGGAATTGAAAACTGCCATCAGCAAAAGCCCCGACAGAATTTCGGAAATAAAGGCAGAGTGGTATTTGGCTTTGGCATACGTTAAAACCGGCAATTTGAATAAAGCAAAATTGTTGTTGCAACCAATTGCTAAAAACCACATCAACGCTGTCTATAAAATAAAGGCGATTCAATTACTTTCTGAACTCCATTAATTTCTTAACTTTATATAACCCTTTTCCCTCCCATTCGGCATTTTCCAGGTTAATTTACTTTTCATTAAGTCGCATTGTGTATGAACAGTCCGATACCAATACTAAGAAGGGTTTTCATCTGTTTTCTAATCTTACTTGGAAACAGTCATGATATAATTGCCCAGTCTCATCCCCACACTGACAGCATCGAATTTTTCTTAGACCATTTTCAGCAATCAGCCATTCAACAAGACTTTAAAGATTGCATTGCCAAGACAAAGGCATTCTACAAAACCCATCGGCTCAATGATAGTGTGGTGGCTGAATTGGTGAATGCAGAAAGTTTTTTGGTAACCATTATAGGGGAAGACCTCATGCTAAATTATAAACCTTTTAACCCCAAATATGTTTCTTCATTTGCACAAAAGCTGTTAAAAATATCAGCAGGTTTGCAACCTAAAAACGAAAGTTCGGTTTATGCAACAGCATTGGATAATTATGGAATCTTGTTTATTTGTGTGAATAGGGATTCTAAAGATTACATAAAGGGCTATCAATTTTATAAAAAGGCGTTTGCAATCAGAAACAAAAAAGGAAATGAAGATAGTGCGGGTCTGGCCCAAAGCCTATATTATATGTCGCAGTTTTACTGGTATATTGGTAACCACAAATTGAAAATTAATTTTGCAGAAAAGGCTTTAAAACTATCAGAAAAATGCGATGCTAAAACCCAGGCACTGCACGCAGATTGCCTTCATTATTTGGGGGATATCAACAAGGTAATGTTCAGGTACGATACTGCCATTTATTTTTGGGAAAAGGCATTAGCAGAAAGGAAAAGGATATTGGGCGAAAACAGTCCCCGATATGCATTGTATCTGTACCAATTTGCAGACATGCTGATTTATGTTTTTCAGTACGACCGGGCTATATCCATTTTGCACGAAGCTGCAAAACTCACCCAAAAAAACTTAGGGGCAAAAAGCCTGCAAAATGCTTATTGCTTAGAAAACATAGGCTGTGCATACTACAAAACAGGGGAATACGAAAAAGGTTTGCCCTATTATTTTCAGTCTATTGAAATCAAAGAAGAGTTGATGGGAAAAGACTATTACGACCTCCCAATAAGCTTTCATAATCTTGCTACTACTTACCAGAAATTAGGGGATTACTACAATGCCTTGCCTGCATTTCAACAGGCAGTAGAAATATCAAAAATTGCTTTAAAAAAACAGTACATAGGTGAGGACGCATATAACACTGGTTTTCTGGCATCCATTTACGAGGCATTAAATCAATATAATACAGCATTACGCCTCTTAAAGCATGCATTTGCAATTTCAAAAAAATGCATTCACCCCAATGTGCATTCAGAAATTTTAAGAAACCTGGGGATGTTTTATGAAAACATCAATCGGTACGACAGTGCATTCTATTACTACCGGGAGTTGCAGGAACTGACCCGCAATTATTATGGTGTAGCAGACCCCGAATATGCCAACACTTCAGATAATCTCTCCCGCCTTTATAGAAAAACGGGCAAGTATGCCGCAGGCATCACCTTGTGCAGACAATCTTTAGCCATCCGAAAGAAAATATTAGGGGACAAAAGCCCCGCTTATGCCACCTCATTAAACACCCTAGGCGAACTCTATTTAGAAGCCAAAAAATATGATAGTGCCGCCATTTTGCTCAACCAATCCCTGGCTATCATCAAAGACGCTTTTGGTGATTTGCACCCGGCCTATGCCAAAAGCCTGACCAACCTGGGTCTGCTTCAAAAAGCCTTAGGCCACCACGAAACAGCAGCGGCCTTGTTTGCCCAGGCAGGCAACATTGTACTAAAAAAAGTACAGGATTCATACGCCACATTGTCCGAACAGGAAAAGATAAACCTCATCAACGAAAACTACCTGCAATTCAGCTACCTGCCTTCTTTGCTTTATGAAAACACCGCCATGCCAGCGGCCATATTGCAACAGGTTTATACCAATGCAATGACGGTCAAAAGCATGGTGCTGACCAACCAGCAACAAACGCTTGCCCGCATCAGAACCATGACAGACAGTGCTGGTCTGCAACTGTATCGCCAATGGCAAGTCAACAAAGTGCTGTTGGGCAGGCAGTTGGTTTTGCCCGTCAAACAACGTCTGCCTTTGGACAGCCTGCAGCAGGAAACAAATATGCTGGAGCAGCAAGTCTCCCGTCGCTATGCCGGTTTAGATAATTATTTGCGAAGCGAAAAAATAAGTAGCAGCGATGTACATCTGCAGCCAGGGCAGGTTGCTATAGAGTTCTTAACGTTCCAACTATACACCAATAAATGGACAGACAGCACCATCTACGCAGCAGCCGTGTTGCAGCCCGGCGACAGTGTGCCAGCCTTTGTGCCGCTGTGCAGCGAAAAGCAATTGGAGCAACTGCTAAAGTCATCGTCCAATGCTGACCCGTGGTCTGTCAATGAACTGTACAGCATAGACAGCGCAGGCAACAGTCTTTACAAGCTGGTATGGAAGCCGCTGGAAAAATATGTAGCCAATGCAAGCATGGTCTATTATGCTCCTGTCGGGCTGCTGCACCGCATTGCTTTTGCAGCCTTGCAGAGCGATGCATCGCATACGCTCATAGACAAATACCAGCTTACGCAGTTGTTTAGCACACGCACTTTGGCATGGTCGCCCACCACTATTTCCACCCCGTCATCTGCCAGTGTTTGGGGAAATGTACAATACACTGTGAAGCCTGCCATGCCTTTGCTGGCAAAAAAGAAAGTGCCGGTAAAACAAAATGAATGGCTTGCGCAATCCGGCACCAGCCCCATGATAGCCAGCAGATGGGGAAGCAGCAACAGGCAGTGGAAGCCACTTGCAGGCACCCTGCAGGAAATGGATAGTGTGAAAGATTTGTTTGCCGCAAGCGGTAAAACGATACTTACTCTCAGCGACACATCGGCCACCGAAGAAAACTTCAAAGCACTGGACGGCAACAGCCCGCAGTTGCTGCACATTGCCACACACGGGTTTTTCTTTCCCGCAAAAAATGATAAGGAATACATCGTGACCGGCAGCGGCGGCACAGCCTTTCAGCAACAGCAAGACCCCATGCTGCGTAGCGGCCTGGTGCTGGCAGGTGCCAACACCGCCTGGAAAGATGGAGTAGCCGTACCCGGCAAAGAAGACGGCATACTAACCGCCTACGAAATAGCGCAAATGGATCTCAGCAAAACAGACCTGGTAGTCCTTAGCGCCTGCCAGACCGCCCTCGGCGACCTGCAAGGCAGCGAAGGAGTCATCGGCCTGCAACGAGCCTTTAAAATGGCCGGGGTAAAACAGGTGATGATGAGCCTGTGGCAAATACCCGACAAAGAAACCACCCTGCTCATGACCCTGTTTTACAAAAACTGGCTCGCCGGCCAAACCACACACCAGGCGCTCAATGCCGCCCAATTAAAAATGAAGGCAACCTACCCGCAGCCTTATTATTGGGCGGGGTTTGTGTTGGTAGAATAGATAGACTACATTATATCACACCTTTATTCAGCGGCATCACCCTCAAGCACAAAAAAAAATTCCTCAACAAGGGTAACAATTTCCAGAGCTATCTGATATACTGGTATTGGATTGAGTTTAAGTGTAGCCTTAGCTTATTTAATTTTTTAGGTAACACTCGCAATCTACTAGCAACTTAAACCTGCTTATTCTTTTTTAAAAATTAAAAACTGAAAATCATGAAAACGACCTTTTTCATTGTAGCAATAGCTACTTTGCTAACTGTTTCACTTCAGGCACAGACAGCCGACAAAGCATCTGCTGACCCATCTTCGGGCATAGTAGCTTCAAAAATACCTGCCTCATCAATGTCTGTTCAGTTGCTTGCAGGCACACAAGGCATTGGCCTCGAATACAAGTACCAGGTGCATCCAAAGATTACTGCACGAATAGGGTGTGCATATGCACCCTTTAAGTACAACCGAATATTTACAGAGAAGAATGTAAACGGGTCAGTAAAATCAGACGCCACTTTCACAAACATCCATTTGTGGGGCGATTTCTCTCCATTTCCATTTAATAAAACCGTTCGTTTTGTAGCCGGAGTGGCATACTTCATCAAAAGTGATGGAAACTTTCACATCGCCCCTACAGACAACATGTATTTTGGTCAAATGGAGCTAACACCAGCGTATCTCGGCGAAGCTAACGTGAAGGTAAACTGGAAAGGTATAGCACCCTATGCAGGAATGGCCTGGGGTCGCAATTTTCCTAAAGGAAGGTTCAATGTAAATGTTGAACTGGGTACTTACTACCTTACTGCTCCCTCCACCAGTATTGAGGCAAGCGAAGCCTTGCAACCCAGTGCTTCCGAAAAAAACAATTTATTGATTCAGCAGAATATAACAGCGTACCGCTGGTATCCTGTCTTGCAAATTGCCTTCAACTATAAGTTTTTGTAAAAAAGATATTGGTGAAAGGTTTACACTACACCAATCAAACCACAATCATACATTCTTTCATAACATTCTAAAATTAATCATCATGAAAACGACCATCCTGAATTGCAGCAAAATCATTGTAGCGATACTGACACTTGCAATATTTGCCGGTTGCAGAAAGCCCACCGCCGATTTAGAGTATGAGGTAAACACCTCCCAACTTTACAAAGCTCCAACCCTGCTTCATTTTGTAAATGCAAACCCCGATTCACCCACTGATTTGCCCGCCTCGTTCAATGTAGAGATCAGCGGAAAAGACGCAGCACTGGTGGTAACCAACACCGGCACCAGATCATTTAAAGTGGTGGAAGGCTTTCTACCCTTAGCGCTTTTGCCTTCGTCATCACCATCAGAAACAAACCCCATCATCTTCAATATTTACGCCGAAATATCAGGCTATGCCCCCATCACCCAATCGTTCATCATTACAAACGACGACCCCACTCCGCATGAAATTGCCGTAACTGAATATGCACACCCGCCCAAAGGAACATCGGTGCTTATAAAAAGCTCAACAATTGCAAATGGTGTAGCGGGCAATGATATTACGCTCAATACATCCACCAATGCAGATATGAGCGAAGCATCCAGTATTAAAATAACCAGCGGAACAGAAATGAGAGATGCAGACAGTAATATAATACACGACAACACACTAACGTCGCGTATTATCCACTACGGCACACAGCACAAAGATGCGCTGAATGCTTTTCCCGGCGGCTTTGCGCCAATAATAGAAGGCATTGCAAATCCCACCTTTGTCACCAGCGGGCTAATGGCTATACGAATGAATGTGGGCAATAAGCAGGTCAAGAGATTTTCGCAGCCCATAACTGTAACAATGGAAGTAAGCAACTACCAGAAAAACCCGGCGAATGCTAACGTACAGCCAGGCGACACAATACCTGTTTGGAGCATGGATGAGAAAACAGGAATTTGGAAAAGGGAAGGGCCTGCTATGTTTACACAAAATACATCGGGTAAACTACAGTTACAATTTCAGATGACTCACCTTTCTTTATGGAATTTTGACTGGTGGGTTACACCCTGCGGTGCCACCTTGCGTGTAAATGTAAAAACACCATCATGGCCAGACTACAGGCAGCGATGCAAAATCGAACTCGCTACCCCTCTTCTGGAGCATGTTATGGGTTATACCTACGATGTTGTCTATAATGGTTACAGCAACTCAGTGCCACGTGTTCCCAACATTCCGCTGGCTAAATTTATGGTACTCTCAATGGGCGGCAGCAAATTGGGTGAATCTGCTCCCTTTAATCCGTGCACAAAAGGCAGCGCAGAAGTTATAATCAATCCAACCACGTTTCCAATTATTACTATAAATCTCAAGGTTCGTGCAGTGTGTACCAATCGGAATGCAGCGGCAAATTTTAGCGATTGGGTGTCTATCCGTAAAACTACAGAAAGTTACTACACATATGTCTATGTCAAAGACGGAAACACCAGCTTGCAATTAGAGAATAACAAGGACTATGTGGTAAAGGCATACTACGATGGCGTACTATATACCGCCACTGGTCGCTTCGCTGCAGGCAATAATCCTTTTGCTTCATCAAACGGTTTTTCAGGGCAAACAACTTATGATGCCGCTTCTAAAATACTTAATGCCGATTTCTCTTACAATGTCAACTGCAAGTAAGGATCAAATATTGATTAACCCAGTTTTGAGGATCATCTTATCTTATAGCACCTAAAATATACCCGTTGCGGGAGAGATTCCGGAACGGGTTCTTTTTATGCTGCTAAATCAAAAGGGTTCTGAAACTGGTAGTAACATACACAAAACAATGGTAGCGTCTTACAAAAACCTATTTAAAAACAATCTGTCAGCGATGCTTTTTATAATGCACAAACCGACATGAAAAATAATTACAGAAACGAGCCTTATAAGTGGGCATGGGTGCTGGTGAGACAGGTGAATTGTAAAAGTATGCAATCCCAGCCTGAGTAGTCGGCAGGCGTGTCATCCGTGTGCTATTTTTTTATTTCTCCTCATTTACTTTAGTCATAAGAAACCCTAAGCCCTGTCTGTGGTGGCTTTCGCAATGCAGAACAGCCATTCCGGTTTGGTGAAAACCTGGTGACAGGTCTCTACCTGGTGGAAGTAAGACAGGGTAATGAAGTAAAAACAATGAAAGCGGTGAAGGTGAGGTAATAGATTTTATAAGCGCACTATTAGCGAATCAACAAGAGGCTGTCCCAAAAGGTCAGCCTCTTATTTTTTTATTCGGATCCCTATCGGAGATATAGTATCGTTTACGCAATTCTCAGGGTCTTGTTTTCAATTTTTCGGGCTTTTGATACAGCCTCTTTTATTATTATTATCTCCATCTTTTAACCTTCATAAAATATTTTTAAAAAAACTTTCAAAATAGGGGTAACAAGTGAAGAGTTCAACTGATTTAATAGAGCAGTAACCCAATAAAATTAAGCAATATGAAAACGATGAAAAAAATCTTAGGCCAAAGACGTTTAAGATTGATAACCTTAGCGGCTTTCCTTTTTGTTTTTCTTGGTTTTATGCAAAAAGTCCTTGCTCAAAACAATTGTAACTATTATATAAAAGTAGTTACAGGTTCAAGTTCATCCCATTCATTTGGAATAAAAAACAACGGTACACTTTGGGCCTGGGGAAATAATTCGGAAGGGCAACTTGGCGACGGTACTACAACAAGCAGAAATATTCCGATAAAAATAGGAACCGCCTCTAATTGGGCAAAGGTCTATGCTGGTAATAGTCATTCATTAGGGATCACGAAAGACAGTAAATTATGGGCCTGGGGAAATAATTCGGACGGGGAACTTGGAGACACTACCATTATAGGGAAAACCAGTCCGGTAATTATAGCCAAAACCAAAAAATGGGTAATTGCAAGTGCCGGATCGGGCTTTTCGCTGGGTATTACCACCGATGGTAAACTTTGGGCCTGGGGTAAAAATGATGTAGGACAATTGGGAGATGGTACAACGACGAAAAGAATAAACCCTGTACAGATAGGAAAGAATAACAAATGGGTTTCTGTTTTTGCCGGATTGGATTTTGCATTCGGTATTGACACAAGTGGGAAACTATGGGCCTGGGGAAATAATTTGGTTGGTAACTTAGGAGATGGAACAACGACAGGCAGAACCAGCCCGGTCGCAATAGCCAATACAATGAAATGGCTTACAATAAGTGCGGGTTGGTATCATTCACTGGGAGTTACGACTGATGGTAAACTTTGGGCCTGGGGTAAAAATGATGTAGGACAATTGGGAGATGGTACCCCTTTGGATACCTCCCGGCCTGAACGAATTGGATCAGACTCAAATTGGGTGAATGTAAGCGCAGGCTCATTTCATTCATTTGGCATTACTGCCGATAGTGTATTACATGGATGGGGAAGCAGCTATTATGGGCAACTGGGTGTTGGTATCGACATTAACAATTCAGAATTTGATTATGACTTTTATGAACCGGTAGTAGTCAATTACAGATGTATCAATGTGAGTGCAGGTCTTGAATACTCATTAACTATTTTCAATAATGGAATAGCATTAGGGTATGGTATGGGAGACAATTCGAATGGCGAACTTGGTATTGGCTCTTTTGGTTCCCAAAATTACCCTTTTCCAATAAATGATTCGATTGTCATTATTACTTTACAACCTGCTGGACAAGGATTATGTGAAGGATCAAATATCACATTTTCAATTAATGCAGTTGGATCAATTTTATCCTACCAATGGAAAAAAGGAAACAATATTATTAACGGAGCCAATTCTGAAAATTTAGTATTGAACAATATTTCTCCGGGTGATACTGGAAGTTATTATTGCGTTGTTACAGGAACCTGTAATTCAGTCATTTCGCACACTGCTGATTTATCCGTCTATCCCGCTCCTCCGCCATCTGCATTGGATCAATTATTTTGCAATAGTGCCAAGGTTGCAAATCTAAATCCTATCGGCAGCAATATTAAATGGTATTCGACTTTAACAGGTGGAACCCCTTTATCTACGAACGTAGTTTTAACTACAGGAACTTATTTTGTTACGCAAACAACAAATACTTGCGAAAGCCGCAGAATTGCGGTAAACGTTACAATCAACAAGTCAAATGCTTCAACTAGCCAGTTGTCTATTTGTAAATCTGCCACACCTTTCCTTTGGGATGGCCAATCCTTAATAAGAGGAGGAACTTACACTGCAAAACTGGTGAACATTGGCGGTTGCGACAGCATTGCTACGTTAAATTTAGTTGTCTATCCTTCGACAGTTGTTTCTTTTTCAGGTTTAGCTTACAACTACCTTCTGTCAGCATCACCTGCATCCCTTACTGGTTCTCCCATTGGAGGCACATTTAGCGGGCCGGGAATTAATGGAAATATATTTACCCCTTCAAATGCGGGTACAGGAGGCTCTTACAATATTATTTACACCTATATTGATTCAAATGGCTGTAGCAATCGTTATACAAAGCAAACAGTCGTTTCAAGCTGTCCTTTAGCCGCTGTTCCCGGAGCGATTATTTCCATAGGAGGCACTTCAGGAATGTGTCCCGGTGAAACAAAATCGTATTCCATTGCCTCCGTGGCAGGTGCAACATCTTACACCTGGACACCGCCAAGAGGTGCTGCAATTGCTGGCGGGCAAGGTACAACCCAGGTGACAATCACTTATAATTCAGCATTTACGTCTAACGATACACTTCGGGTTGCTTCCAGCAATGCATGTGGCAGCAGTTTGGCAAGAATTCTTGCAATCACCAGGAATTTGCCTTCTGTTCCTGGGGTCATTACTGGCCCGACTAATGGTGTATGCATCAGTTCCGGCATTTCCTATTCTGTGGTAACTGTTCCAGGAAGAACATATAACTGGACATTTAATACAGCCAATGCAACAGTTGCTGCCGGCCAGGGTACCCATGCCATTGCAGCAAATTTTAATGTAGGGTATTTGACAGGAATTATGAGTGTTACAGCCAGTAATACATGTGGAACGAGTGCTGCCAGGTCTGTTACAATAAAAGCGATTCCGGCCACACCCCTTGCCATTGACGGGGAGTCAATTGTGTGGCCAAACCAACCTGAAGTTTATTCAATTGTACCGGTATATGGCACCACATTGTATAATTGGGTTAGTCCCGCCGGTTCACATATATACGATGGAATTGTCACAAGTGGTTCAAATCTCACAACAACCTCAAGTGTAGTAACAATTTACATGGGGAGTATTACAGGAAATGTGGCTGTTAGAACTATAAATACCTGCGGTGCAGGGTCTTATAAAACACTTCCGATAACATTTAACAACTTTGCGAAAGAAAGAAAACCCATGGTTGAGAACACTCATTTCCAGGTTACACTTTCACCCAACCCCAGCAGCAATTCGTTTACATTGTTGGCACATGGCGACAATAACAAATCAATCTCTCTAAGGGTGTTGGATATGAACGGCAAAACCGTCTATGAATCCACAGGCAATGCAGAACAGCCATTCCGGTTTGGTGAAAACCTGGTGACAGGTCTCTACCTGGTGGAAGTAAGACAGGGCAGTGATGTAAAAACATTGAAAGCGGTGAAGGTTAAGTAACTTTTTATAAGCACAATAAAAGCGAATCAACAGGCCGTACAGGAGAGATTCTGTACGGCTTTTATTTTTATTATTTTCATCTCCAAGTTTTCATAAAATATTTTTAAAAAAACTTTCAAAAAAGGGGTAACAAACTATAAGCAAAAATGATTTAATAGAAACAAGGAAAAAGAATTATCCATTTTTCTGCTGCCAAAACTGTTTGTTATGAAAAAGCCAGACCATTTTTTATCCGCCCTAATCACTGCTATTTTTTCTTGGTGGAATATGTCCCCATCCACATCAGGTAATATCATTTTCATTCCTCCCTGATCCCCAAAAAATCTTTGCATGTTTTTTAAATAAACAAGTGCCACTACTTCCCTTAGGTTCTATAATTATTATCAACTTCTAAAAAATAATTTTATGAAAAAGATTCCAAAATACTTGCTTTTTATTTTATGCTTTGGTTTCATTTGCACAACAATTTCTTTTGCCCAACCATCAGCAAAAGGCGGTGAGCAGCAATCTGTCGTGGCAGCAACAGACCCATGTCCACGACCATACGGCAGTGCTACATTTACCAAAGTAGATGCAACCTGCAACGGAACTTCAACAGGTTCAATCACTATTCTGCCTACCGTTGGCTTGGTAAGCGATTATACTTACAAACTCCACTATTCAGACCCTTATGTAGCTTCCAATGTTTTTACCAATCTCAAATCCGGTATCTATCATGGGTATGCACTCAGAACGGGCGGTTGTGTATTTCGTGCAGGGTTAATCACCATTGCTGATGCAAACCCAAAACTTGGTGCGACTACCTCCCATACAGATGTATCAACCAAAGGTGGAAGTGACGGCACCATCACCATTGCCGGAACAGGCGGCACCGGCAATTATATGTACCAGCTTGGTTCATCAGGCACACCTCAACCATCAGGTAGTTTTACCGGGTTGAAAGCCGGAAGTTACAGATTGGTAGTAACTGATGTGGCAGGGT
>JAYTGA010000131.1:0-6098 GCA_043733905.1 Segetibacter sp. | reverse complement strand
GAGAAATGCACATCGGGATGCACCATCTGCATGGCTTTTTTACATGCAGAACATTCGCCGCAGGCATCGTGTTGCAATTCATTTACAACCTGCACTGGTTCATCGCCAAATAAGGAGGCGGCAGGAGCCGAGGTTTCCTTTTTGCGATTCACTTTTTCGCAAACAATGTATTGGGCAAAAGCCATTGCAAGAGGCAGGCTGCCTGTTCCATCTTTTCCCAAAAACAATAGCGCATGGCTGAGACGGTTTTGCTGCACCATCTCAGCCAGGTGATGTTTCATGGCCGCCTGTCCGATGACTTCTTTAAAAAGCATTCTTTTTTAGGTGTAAAGGGTAAGGTGTTAGGTGTAAAGTAGGAAGTATGAGGCAGGAAGTATGAAGTAAGTTTACACCTTACACTTCACACTTCACACCTAACACTTCACACCTACTTCAGGTATTTTAAAATTTCCTCTGATTGCGGCTCTGTTTTGCTTTCAAAAGAGGTAAGTAAAATTCCATTTTCGTCCAGCAAAAACTTGGTGAAATTCCATTCCACTTTAGCATTCAGAACACCATTTTGTTCTTTGTTTGTCAGCCATTGAAAAAGCGGATGGGTCTTTTCGCCCACCACATCCACTTTGGCCGCCAGGGGAAATGTTACGCCATAGTTTTTCTTGCAAAAGCTATGAATTTCATCGTTGCTGCCTGGTTCTTGCGAGCCAAAATTATTTGCAGGAAATCCGACGATGACCAGTTTGTCTTTGTACTGCTCATACAACTTCTCAAGCCCTTCGTACTGCGGGGTGTAGCCACATTTGCTTGCTGTGTTGACTACTAAAATTTTCTTTCCTTTAAAGGATGAAAAATCAATGGTTCCGCCATCAATGGACGGCACTTTGAACTGGTAAATGCTCTTTGGCCCTACTGTTGTTTCCATTTCTTTGTTTTTAATTGTGGCCGAAGTACATGCTATAAAAAGCATGACAGGTAAAAGGAATTTTTTCATTGTTTATTGTTTAGTTTTTTATAAAATAATTATCCATCCTCAAAATCATCCATCTACTGTCTTTCATAGCATCCAATGTCCGGGCCATTTCGCTGCGGACGTGGCTTTCCATCAAGGTCTATTAAGATTGGAGATGCACTATCTCCTGCATCCACAGCAGGAGATGTATCTTTTAAGTGAAAGTTATAAATACCTTTTGCAACATCAATATTTTCAAAGTCGGGTAGCTGGTTGTTGAAACTATTTATTACCGTGCCATCAACAATGGCGGATTTGTTTTTGTAAAGAATATTTGCAAAGCTGAGAGAAAATGTTGAACTATCTACTTTCTTCACGACTATTTCATCATCCACATTCCCATTATCGCCATAAAAAATTGAGTTTTTGAAAGTCGCATTTAAATCGCCAACAAATGTTCCAGAAAGGTTTGCATCGCTTAGAGTCAGCACAGGTGTGGTGTGCGACAGAAACTGGTTGCCATAACTCGCCACTGTGCAATAGTTAAATGAATAAGTTCCACCTGCTTCTATGTAAATGTTTGCACCGCAATTTGCCACCAGGCAATTGGTCGCACTCATGCTGCTGTTTGCACACAAAATGCCTGCATCGAAAACATTTTGAACAATGCATTGATTCAGTTCAATCTTGTAAGGTAAATCAGGTTTTCCCTCAGTCACAATGCCCTGGTAAGCATTTTTAATAACAGCGTAGTTCAGCACATTGTTTTGGCTCGAAGGATTAAAAATCAGCCCCGGCCAGCTACCGGGCAGGTCTTTGTAATCAGGGTCTAACCGGTCGCCGGAAAATGTGACCCTTGCGCTGCTATCTCCATTGACCACAAGACTTCCATTGACGATGAAAGGTGCGCTGGCATGGCTATAAATGCGGCAACCCTGGCCAATTGTAAGCGTTACATTTTCATCAACAGACAACGAATCGAGGATGACATAAGGCAGGTCGTTAACCCACAAACTGTCCGTTATAATCCTTTGTCCACGCAGAAAATGTGCATTTTGACCATAAGCTTCGAGTTGCACAAAATGGTCATTCCCGTTATAATTGACAAGAATGCTGTCCTGCACAATGAAGGGCAGATTTGCTGCAGATGGATTGACCGAAATGGTTACAAAAACATAGATGCTGTCGTTGGGTTCCAGTTCAATATTGCTGAAATTGTCTCCCGGTGTGCCATCTACATTCATCCTGTAAGCAGACAATGCGCCGCCCATCAGTTTGACAGAAGACAAACGCAACTTTTGATTGTTGAGATTGAAAATTTTAAAGGATTGAGTGACCGAACCTGTTGTTGTAAATACTGTGTCATAATGCAAGGTGTCTGCTGAATAGCCAACGGAAGCATCGCCGCTTGTAATGAAAGATGTTTTGCTGCATGACACTATTAGCAGGAGCATCAAAACAATTGTAGCCGATAAGAAATATTTCATTTTTTCAAAAGTAGGAAAAATGAGTTGAAGGTTTGCAGTTAAGGATGATAAACCTCTATTAATTTCATGCTCATTCGCATTTTTGTTATTGCATGGTGCAGGCAAGTGTGGCCACACTCAGTGTTGCACCGCTCACTTTCAAAATTTCGATGCCACAGGTTTCCAGCGATGCGCCTGTTGTCACTACATCATCTACCAGAAGCAGGTGTTTGCCACGGAGTGCTTCCGGCTGGGCAATGTCAAAAACTCCCTGCATGTTTTCCCAGCGGCTGAGGCGGTCTTTTTTAGTTTGTGTTTCGGTGTAAATTTTTCTGACAACGGCTTTGTCAAGCACAGGTTTGTTCCAAATGGAATGGATGCCGTTGGCAAGTGCAGTCGCCTGGTTATAGCCCCGCTTTTTTTCACGCCTTTTGTTGAGTGGCAAAGGAATGATGGCATCAACACTCTGAAACTGCGGACTTTGTTTCAACTGTTCACCCATTAACTTTCCTAGATAAACGCCAATGCTTTTGTTGCCCCGGTATTTTAATTGGTACACGAGGTTTTCCAGCATGGAGTTTTTGGTAAAATAATACGCCGCCGCCGCATGTCGGACAGGCATTCGACCATAAAATTTTTCCTCAACAGGATTGCGGGGTTGTTCAAAAAAATTGGTAAGCGGCATTTCTGAAATGCAGCGGAGGCAAAGCATGTTGCTGCTGTCAATCACATCGCTGCCGCAGCCGGTGCAGACGTGCGGAAAGAAGAGATGAATCAAATCCTTGAGCATGAAGAAGTTTAATGTTTAAGGTTTAATGTTTAGTTTCAACCGTTTCTGGTTACTCGTTATTTTGTTTCTCGCTTTTTATGTTTTGCTGCTTTATCTGGTGTTGGGTTGTTTTGCTTTGGTTTTGTCTTAATACTTGCTACTACTTCTTTAACTTTTGGTTCTTGTCTTAATACTTGCTACTTATTCAACTTTTAGGTTTTGCCTTTTTACTTTTGCCTTTTTTCAAAACAACAACTGATACACCTCCTGCACCTGCCCTACAGGCACTACCTGAATGCCTGTTGCCTGCTTGTCAAATCCTTTCTTGTTGTATTTGGAAACAATGATTTTTTCAAAGCCTAATTTTTCGGCTTCGGCCACCCGCTGCTCAATGCGGTTGACGGCTCTTATTTCGCCGTTGAGACCAACTTCGCCTGCAAAACATACTTTTTGCGGCAGCGGAATATCTTCAAAACTACTGAGCAATGCGCAGATAACGGATAAGTCTATGGAAGGATCCTCGACCTTCAAACCTCCCGCAATATTGACAAACACATCTTTTACACCAAAGTGAAACCCGCCTCTTTTTTCTAAAACAGCTAGCAAAAGTTGGAGCCTTCTGAGGTCAAAACCGCTGACAGTCCGCTGTGGCGTGCCATACACACTTTGTGTGACTAGAGCCTGCACTTCTATCAGTAACGGCCTCATTCCTTCGATTGTTGCGGCGATGGCACTGCCACTTAGTTGTTCTTCTTTTTGGGTAATGAGTATTTCCGAAGGGTTGGTCACACTCCGCATTCCTTCACTTGTCATTTCATAAATGCCCAGCTCGGCAGTGCTGCCAAAACGATTTTTCAGCGTTCGCAAAATTCGGTAAGCATAGTGGCGGTCCCCTTCAAACTGCAGCACGGTGTCCACCATGTGTTCAAGAATTTTTGGCCCGGCTATGCTGCCGTCTTTGGTAATGTGGCCGATGAGAAAAACAGGTGTCCCCGTCTCTTTTGCAAAGCGTTGAAACTCTGCTGCACACTCACGGATCTGTGACACACTGCCTGCAGATGACTCAATAAAATTTGATTGCAAGGTCTGTACAGAGTCAACAATGACAAGCTCTGGCTTCAGTTTTTTTATTTCCTGGAAAATAACGTTTGTCGCTGTTTCTGTCAAAAGATAAAAGTCTTCGTTGGATGCTTTCAGGCGGTCGGCCCGCATTTTTATCTGCTGCTCACTTTCTTCGCCGCTGATGTACAATGTCCGGATACCGCTAAGATGAAGACCAATTTGCAAAAACAAAGTGCTTTTGCCAATGCCTGGCTCTCCTGCTACCAGCACAATGCTGCCTGCCACAATGCCTCCGCCGAGAACGCGGTTCAGTTCGCTATCTGTTGTCAGAATTCTATCTTCCTCTATCGAACTAACCTGGTTTAGTAAAATGATTTTTGCCTTTCGCTTGTCTGTGTTATAGTCATTCCAGCCATTGTCCGTTTTGTCTTCGCCTTTCGTCAATACTTCTTCTACAAAGGCGTTCCAGGTATTGCAAGAGGGGCATTTGCCCAGCCATTTTGCACTCTCATAACCACAGTTGCTACAGAAATATGCAGTGCTTATTTTTTTCGGCATAATAAATTTCTCTCCATTTGCAGGTATTTAAACACAGCATTTCAAATAAAACAATCAGGGCTTTATTTCCAAAGCAAATAAAGAAGGGTCGGCAAGAATGCCAACCCTGTTACTTACTAACCCATTAAATTCTTGCACTAAATTACAAATCTGCCTTACATTTCAAAAATAATTTTTGGTCGTGTGAATAACTTTTAAGCAAAGTATTAAAAATAAAATAGTGATAAGTTGTGTAAACAGGATTCTATTAAATGTAAAAAAGAAAGCTAAATGGATATATCTTGTCAATATTATTTTAATAAATTTAAAATTTGATATTTAAATCTTTTTTTATCATCCAACTAAATTTTAAAAAAATTCATTTAATTATTTTATTTGTCGTTACAGATTCAAATGTTTTATTAAACATTGGGCTTTCCGTTTTTTTCCATTTATCCCAAAAAGTAAAATATAAACCGTAATTATATTTGAATTGCTTATGGTGTAGTGAGTGATGAGTTGCACCAATGATCCATTTGCCAATGAAATGTTTATGGAAATTTCTGGGATAAGTTTCTACCTCCAAATGGTTAATAATGCTGCTAAAAGTCATTAAAATCAATTGAAACAAAACGATATAAATATTCATAGGCAGGATGAATAAAGTGAGGGGCAAAATCATAGCCTGCAAAAAACCTTCGAGGGGATGAAAAGAAAAGGAGGTCCATGCACTGGTAGTGTTGCTGTCATGATGCACTTTATGAAGCACTTTAAAGACTGATGGAATGTGCATCCACCTGTGCAGCCAGTAGTAGTAAGTTTCATGAAGAAACATAGCCGTAAGTAAACTAAAGGGCAAATACCAAAATGGATATTGGTGAAAAGGAATGTATAATTTAGTATACCCGTTTTGCCATAGAATGTATGTTAGCACTCCAACAACTGCAAAAATAAATGAAGTGATAAGTGACCATTTTATTTCCCTTAGAAATTGTGTTTGAGACAAATCTTTTTTGCCTAGCCGCCTGGTCATCCACTTATTTTTTCTTAGTTTATAAAACCAAAGTTGAAATAAGCCTGCAAGAAAAAATTGCCTGGCCACAATGACAAAAAAAGTTACAAATAATAAAGTGGCCAGAGAAAATTTCATGAAAGAAAGGTTACCTAACATTTGAACGATTATAAAATTGAGTAATCACTTCAAAGTTTCAAAAAAAATGAGGTTGTCCCAAAAGGTCAGCCTCTTTCTTTTTTATTCGGGTCACTGTCGGAGACTTACTATCGTTTAAGCTATTCTCAGTGCCTACTTTATAATTTT
>JAYTGA010000130.1:0-18848 GCA_043733905.1 Segetibacter sp. | reverse complement strand
AACTACCCGGTGTCGGTCAACAAAGAATAACCAAAAGCCCACGCTGAAACCCTGATGATGCGAGAACTTTGGGCTTTCGGCTATTCTTCTTAATGTTGTGTGCAGCTTTGTTCTTATAGTAAGGTTGCTATGCCATTTATAGCATTTATACAGTTTGTCAAATACTCTTGCTGAACTTGTGTGTTGTTTCCGAAAATGTTATGATTACCTGCATTTAGTCTTGAAAATGGAGTTGCTTTTGCAAATGCCACAACACCTGTCGTTTGAAAGTCTCTTACATCGACAAGTCCATTTGCAATATTACCAAAAGTAAAATGTTGAGGGTTAGCAAGCAATATCGCATTGAGGTCATTGTCAATTGATGTAAGGACTGAAGCATATGCTGATGCTGGTCCCATATATTGTGTCAACCTATTTTTTACAACAAGATGAATTTGGGGTAGTTGTTTTCCTGCAGCAATTATTTTTGTATTAAAAGCGTACTGATTATAAATTGGTGCTGGTAAATTCAGTCCATAAACAAGTGAAAATATGTTTCTCAAAGCCCTTCTTGAACTATCGTCTGCCATAACTGGTACAATTAATCTTTCTGCCGCTGTCAATGCAATTTGTGTATAAATGGCAAAACTTGGATTTGTATCAATGAAGATTTGGTCGTAATGATTTTGTGCATTTGCAGCGTCTATTAAATCGTTTAGCCAGTCTATGATTTTTATGTAAGTGTCAACACCAGGAATTTGAGTTATGGATAACGCTGAAATAGAATTTGATTGTAATTCAACAATCCTGTCTCCAGCTACTAAGTCAATGTTAACAGGAATAGTTTGATTGAAGGCACTTGGATTTGAAATGTACGTCGCTGGATTTATGGCAGGTGTATTGTATGGATTTGAAAACCTGTCCTGAAAATAGCCGCCAATTGAACATGATACAGGTGGGGCATATAAGCTACTAAGATTATTTCCACCATTTCCTAATAGTCCACCCATTAACAACTCTGATAAGTTTGCTTGTGGACATAAGTCGATTGCCAATATTGTTTGGTCGGGATGCAATATTGCATATTCAGTTATTGTTTGAAAAGCAAGACTTGTCTTTCCTGTCCCACCTTTGTTATTCCAAAAAGCGTATTTCATTTTTATGTTGGTTTAATTGTTTTACGGTGTCGCGCTAAAGTTGCACACAACGAACAAGTATTGCCGATGGTGGGAGAATTGAAAAACCACTCTCTGGCAACTGATGTTCATTATTTATTCAAAGATTAAAAATTTTAGTCTGATGTTCAAAAGAGTTCCGTCCGCCCGAGCCAAAGCAGACAAGCGATATGCAGCCGATTGCTCCAACGTCCAGCCCCACTATTGGCAATACTCTTGTTGTGCGTTCGTGGCTATGCATAAAAGCATTTTCCAATTAGTTTTGAACTATAAATTGAACTCAAGCTATGTTTTTCTTTTAAAGATATTACTGATTTTATTTAAAAATCCGTTTTTAGACGTGGCTTTATTATCCTCTGTTAAAGCCTTTAATTTTTCAACTGTCTCGACACTATCACAATTAGAATTCAATTTCTCATTAACACTATTTGAATAGTCACTCGATGCAAGTCCTTTCTTTACAAGTTTTATGTCCTGTATAAACGCCTCGATTAAATACCAGTCGCTGTCCTCCATTATCATTTGTTCTTTTTTATTGGAAGTCCTTGCCCAACCATCAATATCTCCTTTATACCGTTTATAAATCTTAATTTTTTCTTCGTTTATCATAAGAATGTTTCATAAAGCTTTTTGTTCTAAAAAGGTTTGTAACTAAGAGGTAATCAATCTAAACTTTATGGACTTTCAATAATAAAGTAGATAGAACGCTTTTTGTCTTACTTTTTAAATAGTTATTACAACTCTCTATAAGTGCATGGAACCTTCGCTTTGCCATGACGCACAACTCAAAAATATGCGAACGTTACCACCCCACAAAAAATATTTTTTAACATAAACACCTTTCAAAATCAACGACAATGAAAATACGAACATTGTTAAAAGGTTCGCAAATACAGTTTTGGCTTTTACGTTCGCATTATTTATTGTTTTTACATCATTTTATTTATTGGGCTTTCTATTTTGACTAATTTTCTTATGCTTACATAGGTATATTAGAAACCCTTAAAACTGTTTACACAATTGGATAGATACTACCTCTAATAGTCCCTGCGCTTCGTTCCGCTACGCTCCACTCAGCGCAGGGACTATTAGAAACCCCTAAAACTGTTTACACAATCGGATGGATCCTACCCACCGATAACATAACACGCATAGCTTATTTCCCCATTACACCTGAATACTTGTTATTTTCGCACACACACTCACACTGCACGCACTCACAGTCACACTGCACGCACACACACTCACACTGCACGCACTCACACTCACACTGCACGCATACACACTCACACTGCACGCATATATTCTCACACTCCCCTCATACATTATCACACTGCACGCACACACACTCACACTACAAGCACACACACTCAGACTGCACGCATACATTATCACACTGCACGCATACACTCTCATATTGCACGCATACATTCTTTTATTGCACGGGTTTCATCTTACAATGTTGCTGTTGTCTAAGCGAGGGCACGCATCAGGTTCACTATTTCAGGGCATTTTTGCCAAAGGCCCGGCAACAGGTCGGATATAAATATTAGTAAACAAACTAAACGGGATTACAATTATACTGATTAACCTGATAATTCAATAACAATTTTACACCTGCCAAAATTTTTAAAAAAAAGTTTGGTTGTTTATACTAAGAGGGTAAATCAAACGTTTTATTTTTTCAATAGTGCATTATCACGCTGCAAGATTGTTTAAAAAACGAGAAAAACAATTTTGGTGGCACAGATAGCAGTTGGTTTTAAAAATTATTATTTATTTATTAAATTTTCAAAAAAATGAAAAGAACAAAGTTGATTCTTCCGCCCATGATTGTCATGGAATTTTTTGGCGCAAGCTCTAAAAAGGTTCAGAACCGGACAACCAAGGTGCTGGCTGCCCAATTTGACAAACCACTGTACGCTGAAAACCAGGAAACGCTGGCAATGGTTAAGAAAGACGGTGAGGAACTGGACGGCATTGTAATTAAAATACAAAATGGCGACAATTCGCTTATTCCACGGCGGGAGGTGCTGATTAAGCAACTGTCTGAGAATATGATGGTGAATGCATTTTCAACAATGAAAATTGCCCGTGGCAACAGTGAAATTTTGAAAAATTGTGGCTACCAGATCACTGGCCAGCCCAAAATTAAACCTGTTTTTTCTGAACCTAAAAACCTGCAGTCGAAGGGGTCTAAAGTGTACGGAGCCATTGTTGCAAAAGTGCAAAGCCTGAAGCTGAACGGCATTATTTATTTGTTTGAATGTGCTGAAGTATTGCCAGATGGCACCACCGGCGCATGGAAAAGCATTAGCTGGAAATATGTAAACTACACATTTACCGATTTAAAACCGGGTGTCACTTACCAGATTCGTGTGGGTGCAAAAAACAACGTGGGCGTTGTGTTGTATTCCTCTACAATCAAGTGTGTAAGCGGCATTGGGGAGTAAACAATTGCTTTTAAAATTTATACTGTTTGTTTCTGGCTAAAAAGGCTTTCGTAATGGAAGTCTTTTTTTATTGTAAGCATTTTCCCGTAGTTGATGTTCTACACCAACAGCTATTTATGTTATGCTGAGTTTGAAGGTGAAGGACACCTTTAAAGGCGGAAAAGTATTTTCCGGCGAATTATCTTTTTTTATTTTTTTAGAGAAAAGATTGGGGGAAAAGTGTATTGTAAAGAAATGTGATGTAGTTTAGCGGTGGGATAATATTATTCCTTAATAAATGTTTTACTTGCAGACTTATTAACAATAGATGAGGTTGATAAACAGCATTAGCACAAAAACCGAATGCTTTTTACAAAAAGATTTGTGCCCGCAATTAAATTCTATTTTAAATATTCTTTAGAATGAAGAACTTATTTTATCAATTACTTATTTGGATGTCCGGTGCGGATACTTTGGTTTTAGAGAAATGTTCTGTAGGTGAAAAAAAGCGAATGGCTGGAATAGGAGCATTGATATTCATACCTGCATTAACGGGACTAATATCAATGTCTTATGCCATTTCAATGTTTTTTTCCGATAAAATATTCTTGTGTGTTAGCATAGGATTTATTTGGAGCTTAATAATATTGTCTATAGATAGATATTTGGTTAGTACTTTTAAAAAACTAGACAGTATGCAAAAAGAAATATTGTCTGGAAGATTTATTTTAAGATTTATTTTTTCAATTGGAATCGGAATAATGGTCTCTCATCCTTTGGTTATTTTTATTTTTCGAGATACAATAAATAATGAATTGAAAAAGACTAAAGAAAAGGCAATCGACAATTTTAATCAAGAGTTCGAAATACATAAGAAAAACGAAGAAAACAAAATTGAAGAAAAGACTAAGACTATTAATACGCTAAAAAACAATATTATAGCTGAGGCCAAAGGAGATAGTGTTACAGAAATTACCACAAATAGGAAAATTAAGCCTACAATTGCAGGGCAAGGTCGCGATTGGAGAACTGATACATCTCTACTTCATCAGGAAATGGCAGAAAGAGATAGGTTGCAAATAAAAGTTGACTCATCAATTGTGCTTTATGACTCAAAAAGAAAAAGGGATACCAGTGAGTTTATTTCCAGTATCAAAAATGAGTATATAATTAGAGTAAACACTCTTAATCAAATTGAAAATAGAAATGGCAATGAGCATATAAAAACGGCAAGGAAGTTTTTATTGATGTTCTTTATTTTTCTTGATATTCTTCCTTTATTATTTAAAGTTTTTTCCGATAAAAAAGAATATGATTATAAGGTAGAAAAATGCGAAAAAAGAAGACTGGATGTATTTCAATATCAAATGACTAAGGAAACTGATTTTGAAATAAAATTAGCTACTGAACTTTATGAGATTAGGAATAAGAAAATGAAAGAGGCGATTAATGAAATAGATCATTTAATTATTGACGACTTTTTAAAAGGAATAAAGGAAAGATTTGAAGAAATTTTTACTTTTTATCAAAAAAAAGAGCAACCTCAAGAAAAAAACAATAAGGGAGAAGCAAGTAAAGAAGGAGCAGGAACAAAAAATAATGAAGAATACTTCGAGGATAGAACTTCAAATGAAAGACAGGAAGACATAAAGAAAAAAGTAGAAGAAAAAGAAAATGTTTTTTCAAAACCCACCGATGAAATAAAAAAAGAAATTTATGAAGCAAAAATAGTTAAAGAAACTAAAGGGTCTTTTGAAAAATTTAAAAGTGTTATTTCATTTAGTTCTTGGAAAAAGACGGGTAGCGATATAATTGTGGATTATAAGAAGAAAATTTTAGAAGCTTTATTTGTTAGCTTAGGTGGAATGATTTATGGTATTATTTCGGGTTTGCCTATAAGAGGAGTAATATTTTCAACATTAAGCGTAATTTTTTACCAGATTATAGGATCTGATAAAGTCAAAAACATTATAAAATGAAAAGTTTAAAAAGTATTGTATTGATGGCAATAGCTGCAAACATACTAGTACTTGCAGTGTATGGGGTCTATAAGATGGTTAGTCCATCTGTAAAAAAATCTTTTGAAACAACAATAGAAGATTCAACAAAAAAGGCTGTGGAAGATCCCAAAGCCAAAGACATAAAAAATAACGTTTCAAATAAGTTAGAAGGAGATATTCATGCTGTTGGAGAGCGTATTGAAAAATACATTAACAGCAAAGGTTATGATTTGACATTGCAAACGCAATCCTCTAATGTTTTGACAGATTTTTTGAATAACCCTAATATTACACCCACTCAAAAATATTACTTAAACAGCCTCTTAGAAAGACTTAAAGCAAAAGACAATAAGAATCTTAACCCAACAAAACATTCGGCAATAAAAAAAGCAGCTACTAAAACGGCCACAGTAAATAACTCAGGAAGAAAAGGTAAAAACGAAACCAAAAATAAAAGTGCTAAGACAGTCAGCAATAAAATCAAATCATCAACAAATGCAGCTCAACAAAATAATTCTTCCAAATCTTCAAATACATCTTCCGACAGTTCGCATGGAGATAAACAAGCAAAAGACAAAAAGCAAAGTTAGAAAAGCTTATGATGCCAGCGAAAATTTTTGGCTAAACGCAAAGAAAAAAACCTTGACTTATTTTTCTCTAGATAAATTTGGCGGCAATTCAAAATCTAAAGGCAATTTAAAAACAATTGAATAGTAATGGGTTTAAACCGATTTTGCCCTTGTTGGTGTTCCAAACTACAAGTTTACGCCTTTGATTTCTTCACCTGCAAATTAGCACACCATGTAGACTGTTTTTGCAGTTGTCGGTAATAGTCTGTATGAAAAAGATGGGTGATTACTACCAGCCACAGATACCAAACATGTAGCCGTTTCTGCTCAGCAATGCTCTACTCACCCTCACAAAGTTCCCTCACATCATCCCCTCGGTAAATAATATTATAATACAACAATCATTTCCCCCAAAATATTCCTAAACTATTTTTCTAATAACCCGCTCAAAATGGAGAAAGTGTAATTGATGAAGTTTACATAACCAACTAGCCACTCCCTAACTTTCCCTCAACAAAACCGATACGATTGAACACCTACCGTTACGGCCAGTAACCACTGGAACAGTTTTTTTATAACAGACAATAGATTAGTATAAACAGGTAAATACTATTCTGCTTTATAAAAAAACTGATAACATTTTGACTACAGAAGAGAAACCTAAACGGAAGCATAAATTTGGTTGGCCGCAGTTGCTCCTCATTTTGGGGCTGGCAATGCTGTTGTTTGTCGAAGGTCATTTTGGGTATCGTTTGCGCCAACTATCGGATGAACAGGAGCAATTGAAAATGGATTATGCCGCGGTCAATGATATTACGCTTGGGATTTTTTCCATTCAGCAGTGGCAGAGTAAAGTGACCGGTATCATCAAACGACAGACGGGTGATTTGAAGCTGACAAGGCATGAAAACCGGCAGTTGCAGGAAGAGGTGGAGGATATTATTCTTGCACTGATCAATAAAGCGCAGGCACTGATAGACAAACCGGCAAAGAGTTTGGGCGGTAAGATCAAAAGGTTTGCTGTTAAAAAGTTTGTTGACTTTGATACGATAAAGGCGCAGGTTCCGGGGTTTGCAAGAACAATGATGGCGAAGATTAATGACCCGGCCAACGGCAAGAAACTAACAGCCATGGCCATGAGCAAATATGCAGCCGTGGAACACACACCTTACATGGACAGCGCCATACGTGCTTATGACTCCATCACCTCCCCGGTGTTTAACAAATACAAAGTGACCTCGGTATCACAGCTCAACGATCAGGTGACCGCATCATTAAGCAGGATAAAAACTTCTACCTATAACTATTCTACCGGCATGCTTGCTTGCATCATTGCTGTGTTGGTGTTGTGGTGGGTGTTTAGAAAAAGGGTTGAACTGCATGTTACGCTTTTTATTATGTCGCTGCTGTTTGCGTTTACCCTGCTTGCTGTGGGGTTGACGGCATCAATGATAGAAGTAGATGCACGAATCCCATCCATTGATTTTACGCTATTAGGAGAGCATGTAGTTTTTAAAGACCAGGTATTGTTTTTTCAAAGCAAAAGCATACTGGATGTGGTGCATGTGCTGATAACACAAGCCGACCTGCAATCAAGATTGGTTGGTGTGCTGATACTTGTTTTCAGTATCCTGTTTCCGGTCATCAAACTCTCTTCAACCGGCATTCACCTGCTGTCAAAAAGGAAACTGGCCGAAAATAAAATTGTGATGTATTTCGCCTTTCAATCGGGAAAGTGGAGCATGGCGGATGTGATTGTGATAGGCATCTTAATGGCCTATATTGGCCTTAACGGACTTTTACAAAACGAGTTGCACAACCTGAATGTGAAAAGCGATTATTTAACAATTATTACAACTAACAATACAGCATTGCAACCTGGCTACATCATATTCATTAGCTATGTTCTGTTTGGTCTTATGCTGTCAACCATACTAAAATTTATTACCCCGCATGATGAAGTGGAAAATCAATCTATTACTAAACCGGTCATACAAAATTGAAAGCTTTGAACACTGAACAAACCACATTACCGGCAAAGAAATTTAATTTTCTCTATCTATTACTAATACTTGTTTTAAGTGGTCTGTTGACTGCTACAGCCTATTTTGGCTACCACGTTTATGATCTTTCAGAACAGCAGGAGGAGATAAAAGAAGATTACAGCACATTCAACAACATCACGTTTGGGATTTTTTCGGTGGATGAATGGCGGGAGAAAATTGCAGAAGTTGTAAACCCAAAAGTTTCAAACTTTAGTGTTACACCTCAACAGAAAAAGCTGTTGTACAAAAAGGTTAAACAACAACTTGATGCACTCGTGGATAAGGCTATTGCGGTAGCAAATAAGCCCCAAAAGTCGCTGATGGGGAAGTTGAAAAAGTTTGCTTTCAATAAAATTGTAAACGCAGATCAGTTACATGCCCAGGTACCTTCTTTTGCACAAACCATTGTTGCAAAACTAACCAGCCAAAGCAGCCAAAATAAGTTGAAGAACATGGTGACCAGTCGGTTGAAAAAGGTGGAAGCACAAACCTTTGATAGCACCCAATCAGCTATTGCCGCAGTCACTGATTCCATGTTTAATAAATACAATGTTGCCGTGGCAGAGGAGTTTAATAAAACAATTATCAGCAGGGTAGCATCTATTCAAAAGCAGACCTACAACTATGCCTACGCTATGCTTGCATGTGTGTTAGTAGCATTGATGCTGTTTTGGTTTGTAAGGAAACAGGTACACCTGCATGCTGTACTGTTTATCGTATTGATGTTGTTCGCCTTCGTATTATTGGCAGTAGGTTTAACGGCATCAATCATAGAGGTAGATGCACGGATAAAAGCACTCGAATTTGTGCTGTTAGGACAAAGGGTAGCTTTTGAAAACCAGGTATTATTTTTCCAAAGCAAGAGCATTGTTGAGATTATGCAGACACTTGTAAACCAGCCTAAACCCGATGCGGTAGCTGTAGGCATTATCATCTTTGTATTTGTTATTATTTTCCCGGTTCTAAAACTAATAGCGGGTGGTATTCATATATTAAGTCCCAGAAGCATTGCAGAAAGTAAAGTCGTGAGATACTTTACATTTCAGTCGGGAAAATGGGATATGGCAGATGTAATGGTGGTAGGCATACTAATGACCTACATTGGTCTGAATGGCATATTAAAAAGCCAGCTTACCAATTTGAACATCCAAAATTCTGTCCTTACTTCCACCACTGTCAACTATTCTTCTTTGCAACCGGGGTTCATTATTTTTGTTGGTTATGTGGTGTATGAAATGGTGCTGTCGAGGATTTTGAAGAGGATGTCAAGGTCGTTAGCGGAGGGTGATTTATAGAAAGTCAACAGCTTTTAGTATGCACCGTTTTATTTGCAGGTGAAGAATGGCTGTAAAGGGGGAAAAAATAGAATAATCGTCTATTTAATGTAAATGCTCCAAAGGTTCTCAACCTTAACAACAAGTTTGTTACTTGTTACAGAATGTACCGGCATGTAGTCAGATTTGGAAGGTGTTATCAAATTAATCCTGTTATTGCCATACGTCCACGTTCCAAGTTCATTTCTATGTATACCATTTATACCACCGCTGTTATAAATATCCGTATAAGTATTATCATTTCTCAAAGTCATTGTGTCCCGAGTATCTGATGTTACCGAAGGAAATGTTTCACCTGTATCTATCTCGTTATTGTTATTGTTGTCGGAGCCAATTTCAGAAAGCGTCCAAGTTCCGATTAACATTTCTCTTGTGTTTAAATCATTGTTTTTCTTGCAAGAAGATGCTGTTAATACTAGGCTAGTTATCATTAATAATGTTAGAGCATTTTTCATAAAGAAACTTTATTTTTTGAATTGCAAATTACGGCTTCGATGCATTTAACTTTCAATTTTATAAGCCTATTTTCACACCGCTGTTAGTATTTTTCACCAACAGCTTTTAGTATGCACCGTCTCATTTGCAGGGTGAAGAATATCCGCAAAGGCAAAATGATCTGGCAAAGTTTTGTAGTTTATCCTGCAAGCCAACCTACTCTTATGTCATCAAATCTTTCAGTTGGTAAGTTTATGTATTTATTGTTCATGTCTTTTAATTCAATATTGATCAAAGTAACAGAAACCCTGAATCTTCCATAATTATCTTTTATGGGCGACATATTTATTATTACTGTTCCACTTACCGCCAGATAAACATTTGGCTCTTTATCATGGGCAGGTCCAACATCAGTACATAACCTTTCAATAAAGCCATTTTCTTGCGGATATTCTCTCAGCTCAATTTTTATGAATTTTAATGTGTCACTTACTTTGTAAATTCTTGTAGAAGATAAACTATCCGAGTCAACATGAACCCTTAATTCATGTCTGTTGTCTATTGATTTTTTTTGTAAACCAAAATTTCCGCAACCATCAATAAAAGCACTCTCATCAAACCTGTAAATTGTTTTCTTTTGTTTCGTAATTGCTGCTTTCAATTCCAATAAACTAATTGTCTCACTTTTTCGATCATTAATACCAATATCTCCGGTAACTAATGATTGGTCGTTGTCAACTGCTAAGAAGTTTGTTCCACAAGAAGACAAAGTATAATCATTCTTCGTTTCAGGTGCGGGTAAAAATGCAATGACATAAAAATTTCCTTCTCGAAACACGGAAAGATATTGTCTACATAAGTGCCCCGGACTTCCCCAAACTATAAGTGTTTTTCTATTTTCCTTGCCTTTACATATTTCTACCACTTCAACCTCCATTGATATAGGTAGATGAGTGGAAGATTCTTCAAAATAAACATCTTTGAAGGTTAAGAATTTTTTCACTTTCACAACAGCAACAAACGAAGAATTTGATGAGTTAGTCAAAAAAGAACCTTCTTCAATACACTCGCATGCAACGGCCACCTGAATGCCGACAATTAAACAACAAAAAATGAAAAAGGTGAAATGTTTCATTACGATTTTAAAATGGCTGCCAACAAACAAGTATTGCCGATGGTGGGGGAGTTTAAAACCTCCGCCAGGCAACCGAAGTTCATTGTTTATTCAAAGATTGAAAATTTATTCTGATGTTCAAAAATCTTCCTTCTGCCCGAGCCAAAGCTGATAGCGATATGCAGCCGATTACTTTAACCCAACCCCACTATCGGCAATACTCTCATTAGCAGCCCCCGCTAGAGTAAGTGTTGCTGCTGGTTGAAGTTTAAGCGAAGCGTAACTTAAATCTAAAAGAAAAAGTAGGAATGTGTCCGGTAAAAATAGGAGTGATCGATAACAATTAAGTTCTTTAAATTAGTGCTAAAATATGGCGACACGTTATCGTTTTGGCGATAGTCAATACCCACATTTTATCACATTTGCAGTTGTCAATTGGATTGATGCGTTGAGCAGACCGATTTACAAAGATATTTTAGTGGACAGTTTAAAACATTGCCAAAATGAAAAGGGTTTAATTATAAACGGATGAATAATCATGAGCAATCATGTACACCTGATTGCCCGTTGTAAGGAAGGTTTTCAATTGGCAGACAATTTCTGCTACAAATCCGCCTGCCGGACGGACAGGTATTCGACTCCTCTGGAGTCATTTCTCACCGCCTTTTTAACCCTTGATTAGCATTGTTAATAAACAACTTTTGTCTCTGCTTATATGTCAGCAGATGTTTAAGCAATGAAATTTGACTCTTCCTTAATGTCAGCAGAGGTTCAAGAAACGATGTCAGACATTCAATAAATGATGTTTGCCACTCAAAAATGATATGCTGCTCAAAAAATGATGTAGGCTGCTTAGGAAATGAATTGAAATGCCTTATTTACGGTTGTCTATCTGATTAAGTAAATAGGTGTAGATTATTAATGATTTTGATTGTTGACTTTACTTACACCCCGCAGCAACGGAACACGATGTAAATTGAACAGTGGTTTTTAATTTTGTGGTTTTTTTAGGCAGAAAAAAAGATAAAAATAAAAGTGGCTCACCCTTATTAGAGAGTGAGCCACTTGTTAAAATAAATTACTTGATTAGGAGATTATGCTGACCGCACAAGCTCAATTTTGAGGCGGGTAATTTTGCCACGTTTTACCTCTACCTGAGATAGATATTTTGTATCAAAATTTTCGGCCATTGCTTTCAGGTTGTATTTGCCATTAGGCATTTTGCCTGATTCAAATTCGCCTTTGTCGTTCGTGTATATTTTCATGCCGGTTTCTATCACTTCAAGTACACCATTAGTAACAGGTTCTTGTGTCTGACTGTTTATAAAAATGCCTTTCATTTGTGTGCGAATGGTTGGCAGGTTGACGAGCTTGCGGTTGGCCTTATATAACTTTACAAAATCGGGCTGAGTGGCCTGTAGCAACACTGAAGTAGCATCCATTTGTGTTTTTAGCAAATCGTTTCCTTCTGTAAGCAATGTGACGATTGTTTCGCCGGCGGCTTTTTTGCGGGCTTTTGCTGCACGGGGCGTGGGCAATGCTGTTTTATAATTGGTAGCTGCGGTGAACAACGTTTCATTGATGGTTTTGTAAGGCCAAAATCGGTCAGCTTGTCCATGTGATTGTTTGCAAGATTGTAAATGTTGATGCAAACAGTGGACACCTGGTCGTCTCTGTACTTTAGAAAATCGGAGTAAGAGAGGTTGGTTTGGGCTGTGATTTCCTGATCATCTTCAGAAGATGCCCAGGCAAACAAGGCTGAAGCTACGCTGTGGGCCAGCTTGCAGAGCTTTTCCTTTTGCGAGGTTTTGCTTTTGGCTACGCCATTGGTTAACACTAATTTTTCCTGCAGAGCGGCTTCGATAGCGGCGACTGTGGCGGCCAATTTGTCTTTGGCTTTGCTGAAAGCAACAATGATACTGACAATGTTTGGGTAGTCTTTGCAAAGCAATAAGACTGCAAGAAACATGTTGAAACGAGGGGATTGTTTTTTGTTCATGAGTTGGTTGATTTTGATTATTAACGTTGACTTTTTTTAAAAATTGTTTTATTGGAAAAATAGTTTGTTTGTTTGATTTGATAAAAACGTTGGGGGTGAGGGATTATTGTGTTTGGGTTTTTTGTTTGTAAAAAATGGTTGATTGTTTTATTACTAACGGAGGGAATGAAGGATTATTGTGTTTGGGTTTTAGGGCTTAAAGAAAGGATGGAGACATTTATAGTAAGGGGGCGCCTAAATTTCTATCGGACACAGTCCTGCTTTTCATAAGGAATTGAAGTGATCCTGCGGAACACTTCGATTAGCGGGGAACACTTTGACTAGCGGGGGGAATACATAACTTTCATTTTTTTCGCCGTTCCTGGTATTCTTCACCAACATTCTTCATTACTTTGCCTCTCATGACGCCTACCCTCATTGATTTTAGTGATACGAACCTCAACAACTCCTTTTATGCCCTTGCTATGCGCTCTGCTTACCTGGCTTCGGGCAGTGTTATCATTATGGGCAGCAGTTGGAGTTTTTACTGCATGATCGGGCAGGGGCATCAATTGCCGCCAAAAATTAAAAAAAACCTGACCCTGGGTTTGAACGACAAAGACAAAAGTGGAAAGATGGAGGGGGCTTTTAAACAACTAAATATATTAAGAGCCAAAAAACGACTCAGTAAAGAAGAAATACTGCTAATGAAAGCGGGCGAAAATTACCTGAAAGCTGCCTTTGAAGTTGCCCTGGCAGTCCTCAAGGACATAATTTACGGTCGTGGGTTTATGGAAATCAACGAAGACTTTTTGAAGACAGATTACTTGCTTACCTTAAATGTGGCTGATGAAGAAAGCAAAGAGCAAGATACCATATCTATGAGTACCATTTTGCTAAAACTCTTTGACCCAACCGCCGTGGCAGATTCAACAATAGACCCTGCTTTTGAATGGCAGGTTATTATGCTGCCCGACGAATTTTTTGAATGGTGCGAAGGCAAATACACCCTTCATTCTGCCCCCAGCGAAGCAGCCAGCCAGCCTGACCAATTGTTTATGACCCCTTGCTTTACTTTGCCTAATACCACCAAACTTTCCCTGGATGAAATGAAGCTGGCAAACCGCACCATACGCAAAGGATTAGCACCCTGGGCTACTGCGGCAGTCCATTGGATGGAAACATGCACAAACAATGAGCCTGACAGGGTAAACGCCTACTTTGCCGAAGTACAAATACATCACCAGGCCGCACAGCAAACCATTGACAACAACATGATAATGGAAAAGGCCAAACAAAGCCACCCCGCCGGTGAACACCTGGAGATTATGCTCGGGTTGGTGCCTTACACCGTTATGATACAATTTTACAGGGACATGAAAGTGATACCCGACAATAGCTGGGAAATACTGCAACAAGCAATTGCGCGGGACGAACATCTGACTACCCAACGCTACCCTATGATGGGTGTGCGGTTTATTGGTGAAAAATATTTTAAAACCGACACCGGGAAGGAAGGAGAGCTGTTTGCAGGTTTGGAGCGGAGGAAGTTTTTAAGTGTGGATTAATGTGTCGGGGAAAAGGGCAAATTGTTAGGTGTGAAATGTTAAGTGTTATGCCGCTGGTGTGCTGAACCAACAGCCTGCATGGTGGGCAAATTTCAGGTGAAGAAAACCTGCAAAATAAATTTCCTTTACAAAAAATCAATGCATTTCGTATTCCTTCCTAATCAAAGCAATCAGCCGTTCAGCTTCTGTTTTCCTGGTTTTTAACATACTCATGTAAAACACATCAGTGGCTTTAGCATTAATGTACAGGTTGTATATTTCCAGTATTTTATCCTTATCCTTAGTCGCTAATGGAACGTCATACACAGCATTGTCAGCGGATTCTTTGCTATTATAAACATCGTTTAAAAACAGGTTGAAATTAGTATTGTCAAACACCTTTTCTGTCAACTGAACCAGCCTTTTATTAAACTCAACTACATACTTGTTTTGATTCAGCACCGGGCCGTTTATTTTGCTGTCATAAATCAGGATGCTATCCAGCACCAACTTCTTTTGCAACAAGCGCAAATTACCAGAGCTTTTTAGTTGTTGAAGCGTTGGTTCCAGGGGTGTATAAATGATTTCGAGGTTGGTCTTTATGTAAAACCTGTATGGCAATACATCCGCAAATTTTTCCAGGTTTTTAAGAAACACCAAAACAGAATCGTAATAGGGGATTTTATTGCTTATTTTATGAATTGTATTGCCAAATTGCAAAGTGTCATAGGCATAATCTTTCACCAAAGACTCAACATACACCAACTCCCGCTCTTTTTCTACCTGGTGTTCCCGAAAATTTTCAGCTAAAAACCCACAAAATACCGCCAGGAAAAGCATCAAAAACTCCCAAAAATAGGATTTCCAATTTTTTTTCCCTTCATGGTGAGCATGATGATGTACTTCCATATTGTCCTTTGCCTGGTGAGGGCTTTCGGGTTCACTTCTCGGAATAGTTGCAGATTCATCTGAAAGATGCTCAGATTCAGGAAGAAGTGGCATGTCCGGGGGGCTTTCTGCTGCCATTTATTTTAAAAGCAAGGTAGGGTATTTTACCCTTGGCAACGGGATTTAGATGCGTGCATCGAACTATATTATAGCAACGGGTTTTAACCCGTTGAAAATGAGACAAAATCCATGAAAGAGAAATGTAGGTTCGGCGCATATTACGCCCCTGTTGGTGTGCTTTACAACAGCTTTTGCCGGTAAACAACAACAGGGCAAAACGCAACCATTACTTATCCGAACTTGTCAGCGCCCAATACACCAGCAAAGGTTGAAAGAACAACCTCACCAGCCGCTTTTGATCACTATCCAGGCCCGGCATGTCGCGGTGCCGCACATACTGCTCCAGGTTACCGGGAAAGACCGCAATAAAAAAAGCTGCCGCCACCTTGCCCACTGCTTCTTCATGTTTACCCGGAATCAGCAACGCCCCGGCCAGGGCCAGCTCAGCCCATCCCGAATACACAACGGTATCATCTTTATCCAAAGGCACTTCATCCGGCACCTGCGCCCTGAAAGCTTTGCGGGCAAAGGTTAAATGACCAATACCTGTTGCTACCAGGAACGACCCTAATAAGATGCGTGAAAGTTTCATTGCTGGAGATGTTATTAGTGTGGAGATGAGTTAATAAACTGTGCTACCCTGTTAGGTAAAAAAGAAAGACTCCAGCTAAGACAACTGGAAAGAATGGTGTTTAGGGAGAAGGAAGATTTTGAGAATGAATAGGGAGACGTTTATAAAGCTTACTAATATCAGTTACCCAAGCCGGGGTCTCTTGGCTTGCGCACAAAGCTTGGAAAGAAGACCCCAGCAGGACAAAAAAAGCAGCAGGGGACTTTACTTATACCCCACCGCAACGGAACATGGTGTAAATTGGACAGTGGTTTTTAATTTTGTGGTTTTTTTAGGCAGAAAAAAAGATAAAAATAAAAGTGGCTCACCCTTGTTAGAGAGTAAGCCACTTAATAAAATAAATTACTTGATTAGGAGATTATGCTATTCGCTCAAGCTCAATTTTGAGGCGGGTAATTTTGCCACGTTTTACCTCTACCTGGAGTAGTTCTTTGGTTTTGAAATTGTAGGCCATTGCTCTCAGGTTGTATTTGCCATTTGCTATTTTGCCTGATTCAAATTCGCCTTTGTCGTTAGTGTATATTTTCATGCCAGTTTCTAAAATTTCAAGTACACCATTTGCAACAGGTTCTTGTGTCTGGCTGTTTATAAAACTGCCTTTTATTTGTGTGCGGATGGTTGGCAGGTTGACGAGCTTGCGGTTGGCCTTATATAATTTTACAAAATCGGGCTGAGTGACCTGGAGCAACACTGAAGTCGTATCCATTTGTGTTTTTAGCAGGTCGTTTCCTTCTGTAAGCAGTGTGACGATTGTTTCGCCGGCGGCTTTTTTGCGGGCTCTTGCTGCACGGGGCGTGGGCAATGCTGTTTTGTAATTGGTAGCTGCCGTGAACAACGTTTCATTGATGGTTTTGGTAAGGCCAAAATCGGTCAGCTTGTCCATGTGATTGTTTGCAAGATTGTAAATGTTGATGCAAATAGTTGACACCTGGTCGTCTCTGTACTTTAGAAAATCGGAGTAAGAGAGTTTGGTTTGGGCTGTGATTTCCTGATCGTTTTCAGAAGATGCCCAGGCAAACAAGGCGGAAGCTACGCTGTGTGCCAGCTTGCAAAGCTTTTCCTTTTGCGAGGTTTTGCTTTGGGCTACGCCATTGGTTAACACTAATTTCTCCTGCAGAGCGGCTTCGATAGCGGCTACTGTGGCGGCCAATAGGTCTTTGGCTTTGCTGAAAGCGACAATGATACTGACGATGTTTGGATAGTCTTTGCAAAGCAATAAGATTGCAAGAAACATGTTGAAACGGGCGGATAATTTTTTGTTCATGAGTTGGTTGATTTTAATTATTAACGTTGACTTTTTTAAAAAATTGTTTTTGGTTTGGGAAAATTTATTTTTTTGTTTGGTTTGATAGAAACGCTGGAAGTTGGGGTTTATTGTGTTTGGGGTTTTTATTTGTTGTTTAAATGTTGAGAATAGAAGAGACGTGAGTTGGCGCATCGCCTAATTTTGGTTATAGTTTTTGTATAAATAGCTGATTGGTTCATTAGGCAACTATAGTGTTTGGAGAATAACGAGGGGGGCTGGAAATTATTGTGTTTCTTTTGGGGCTTGAGGAAAAGGATGGAGAGATTTATTGAAAGGGGACAACTTAAATTTCTACTTAATCCTGGGTTTTATAGGAAATTGAATTGAATCAGCGGAACACTTTAACGAGCGGTGTTGATGGTGGAGTAACTAGCTATTTGAAGCTTTTTATTGATTAGTTTTGTTTGAAATTTAAATGTTCTTTGGAATATTTAAACTAGTGTGAGTTGCTATGTAAACCATTTGATGTCACTTTCTTTTTTCCCGATGAAACGGGACAGGCTTTGAAAAAAAGAAAGTAACTCCCGCCTTGGCGGGATAGACGCCGAAAATTCAAGCCGCCAATAAAACTGCCTATCGGCGGCGGGAGGTTCTTAATTTGGCTTTTGTACTACTCCCGCCGTTGGACGGGACGCGGTGTGGCTTCGGCAGCGGTTTTTTATGCTTAATCGGAGCAACGGGTTGGTGGTAGAGTGGTTGATGTTTGAAGCTGTTTACTGACCAGTCGCAGAGTAGTTGGGTTTAAATTTAAGTGTCCTGCGGAACGCTTAAACTAGGGGGATTGACACAACTTGATGTGAGTTCTTAAATAACCAGTCTAACAAGATTGAGCAACACTTCTTAAATATAACGCAATTTGACAAAACAATTAAACGACTAATGAAAAGAATAAAATCGATAGAAATTAAGAATTCTCCCTTCTTTGAAGACCTAAAGATTGATTTTTCAGAAAAACTCAATTGTATAATGGGTGGACGAGGAACTGGAAAGTCAACAATACTTCATTTACTAAAATCGGCAATTTTTAAAACCGCAGAAAATGATAAAAATACTTACAGCATACTAAAAAGCAATTTGGGCATTGGTGAAATTGCATTAGAACTTGAAGCTCTTGACGGTGCTTTTTACAGAATTACAAAAACATTCAACGACGAACCACAACCTTACAAACATCCGAATACGGAATATTTTCCTATTGAGAAAATTTTCGATGATATTGAGTGTGACTTTTATGAAACAGGGAAAATAGAAGAAATAGGACGTTCCGCAAAAGATAGATTACAGTTGCTTGACAA
>JAYTGA010000129.1:0-23631 GCA_043733905.1 Segetibacter sp. | reverse complement strand
AAAGAGAGGCGTTATCGAATCTGTTAATGATATTTTGAAAACTGTCTGCGACATTGAACACACCAGGCACAGGAGCCCGGTCAATATGTTGGTCAACCTATATGCAGGATTGTGCAGCTACACCTGGCTGGATAGATTGCCCTCCATTTTTTAACCAATGACCCAAAACTCACGTTAATTTACTGTAAGCCATTTTGTGTGCTATAAAAACAAACAACAACCCTCCAATACGACATTTTAAGGAAACTATTGCAAGTTTTATTTGTTTATGACAGGTATTTTATTAGCTTTACCCATTCATTTATTTACAAAAAAATTATTATGTTATCCGAACAAATAGCCAAATTCGTTGAAAATGAACAACTTAGCCATCCTAAAATAAAGGTTGAATTTAAAAAAAGAAATACTATTCTTGGTCTTTTCGTTCAATTAAAAGATTATGAAGAACTAAAAGCAAAAAATTTCTGGCGTTTAGTTTCTGAAACAAATCTTGAAAATTGGCACAAGACAAAAGACATCAACATTGCCAAGATGTTCAATGGTAGTGAGTTTACCAAGTTATCTATTATCAAGAAGAAAGCGGTAGTGCCTGTAAAATAAAATTGCGTCATTTTCATTTAATTTTTTAAGCAGATAAGAAATCATAAAAATTCTTACCTGCTTTTTTTATTATTTTTTGCATAGCTAAAATGCCCAACATTACTTTTAAAGATTTGCCCGGCATCTTCCTGCTCGCTTACAAAGAGTTTAAGCGAAACGACCCTTTGCGTCTTTCAGGAGCTACAGCCTTTTTTACTACTTTCGCCCTGCCTGCCATTCTCATTATCCTGGTGCAGATCATAGGCCTGGTTTTTAGCAGAGAAAGCATTAGTGCAAAATTTTTTTTATCGCTCACTAAAATTTTAGGGAAGCAAAGTGCAGAACAAATTCAGGGTACTTTTTGGGGTTTTAAATCGCTTGCAACAAATGGTTTTATTGCAGCAGGAGGATTTATTTTTCTCATTTTTGTAGCTACCACTCTTTTCAAAATTATTAAAGATTCTCTCAATCAATTATGGAATATCAGACTCACAGAAAACAAACCTGTAGTTCTCTTTGCAAGCAGGCTTACGTCTCTGATTATCATTTTGCTTGCAGGCATCCTCTTTGTTGGAGCCTTGCTGGCCGAGGGTTTTGAAGCCTTTCTTCACGGCTACACTGGAAGCAGCCCTTCACTCACAAGCAGCATTTTCGACGGTTTTATCAGCCAGGCTATTTCCATCCTTATTGTCACTACATGGTTTTCTGTACTTTTCAAAATGCTTCCAGATGCTAAAGTTTCGTGGCGGGTTGTCATTCCCGGAGGCTTATTTACAGGCATTTTATTTTCCGCAGGCAAAATTATTATTCGCTCCGCTTTGTCGGCTGGCAATCTTAATAACATATTTGGGGCATCCAGCTCGATTGTTCTCTTGCTGCTATTTGTGTTTTATTGTTCCTTCATTTTGTATTATGGAGCATGTTTCACAAAAGTCTATGCCTTATTTGTGAAAGACCCAATCAAGGCAGCGTCACACGCCATCAAATATAAAATGGTAGAAGTAAAAGGTGAGTAAGACAACGCTGTTTATGCCCTGACAATAGATGCACCTAAAGCATTTAGCCGCTGATCTATATTTTGATAGCCCCGGTCAATCTGTTCAATGTTTTGAATGATGCTCTCACCTTCGGCACTCAGAGCTGCAATGAGCAAGGCCACACCGGCACGAATGTCGGGACTTGTCATAGTAATGCCCCGCAGGGGATGCTTTCTGGCCAAACCTATCACCGTCGCACGGTGTGGGTCACAGAGTATGATTTGAGCACCCATTTCCATGATTTTATCTGTAAAAAACAAACGACTTTCAAACATTTTCTGATGAATGAGTACACTTCCTTCGGCCTGTGTAGCCACTACCAGCACAATGCTTAGTAAATCCGGCGTAAAACCCGGCCAGGGGTGATCGTAAATGGTCAGGACAGAACCATCCATGAAGGTTTGTATTTCATATTTTTCCTGTGAAGGAATAAAAATATCGTCGCCCCTAAACTCCATTTTAATGCCCAATTGCTGAAATTTTTCCGGAATGACCCCCAGGTGTTTTATACCTGCATTTTTGATGGTGATTTCACTTTGAGTCATTGCCGCCAGGCCAATAAAACTGCCTACCTCTATCATGTCGGGCAGCATGGTATGTTCTGTTCCTTTTAGTTCACTTACCCCTTCTATCACCAGCAAATTGCTGCCTACACCGCTAATCTTAGCCCCCATCCTGATCAGCATTTTGCAAAGCTGCTGCAGATAAGGTTCACAGGCCGCATTGTAAATAGAAGTAATGCCCTTGGCCATGACAGCGGCCATAAGAATGTTAGCAGTTCCTGTTACAGAAGGTTCATCTAGAAGTATGTAGGCACCTTTGAGGCCATGAGTTGTTAGTTGAAAATAATGTTGTTTATTATCAAATTCAAAGCCTGCACCCATTTTTTTAAAAGCAATTATATGCGTGTCTAATCTGCGGCGACCTATTTTATCGCCTCCTGGCTTGGGAATGTAAGCTTTTTTGAAACGAGTCAGCAATGGTCCGGCCAACATGACAGAACCTCTCAGTTTACCGCTTTTATTTCTGAAAGTTTCAGAGCTTAAATGATCAACATCTACATTGTCGGCCTGAAAAGTGCAAACATCTCTTGATATGCGGTCAACTTTTACGCCCATTTCCTGCAACAATTCTATTTGCAGGTTAACATCTACAATATCGGGAATATTGGAAATGGTTATTTTCTCAGAAGTCAGTAAAACCGCTGAAATAATTTGCAAAGCTTCATTTTTGGCACCCTGCGGGGTAATTTCCCCATGCAGCTTTTTACCACCTGTCACCTGAAAAAATGCCACTAAAATCTTTTTTTATTGGTGCCGAATTTGTTATTGTTTCGATTGTCTCGTCCACCGGCGGCTGCATTACGATTATCTCTTGGACCACTGTTACCGTTTCTGTTCTCCCTGGTGTTACCACCTGTTCCTGCATCACGGTTATTGCGGGAAAATTGTTGTCCCCCGTTGCTATTTCTTTTAAAACGATTTTCACCAAAATTGTTGCCCCCTCCTGTCCTATTGTTGTCGCGACCTTCCTGAGGTCGGAAATGTTTTACAAAAGGAGTACTGTCAAACTCAAGCTGCCCATTGGTAATGACGTTCAATTCTGAACGGATGCCATCATCGTGAACCAGCTCTTTGTGCCATGTACTGTAAGCCAGTTTCATGTAATAAGCGATTGAATTTGCAAAACCTATTTTTTTCTCAGGATTTTCCTCCAGCAATGCTTTATCAATAACCAGTTCCAGATTTTTACCAAGATGTGAGTATCTTGGTTTGCGTTTAGGGTAAGGAAGAGGATCCGGTTTTTGTTTGTAATTTTCTTTAGTAGGAATGGGATAAGGGCAATCAACATCAAGTTTAAAATCACTCACAAAGAAAAGATGGTCCCACAGCAAATGTTTAAAATCATCTACATTCTTAAGGTGAGGATTGAGTAATCCCATCATTTCAATAACTACCTGAGCCTGTTGTTGCCTTTTCGACCGATCATCTATTGTCACCACATATTCAACCATCCGTTGAATATGGCGGCCATATTCTTTCATTGTAAGATGGTTACGTTGTGTGTTATATTCCATAGTAAAAATTAGATAACAAATGTAAAGATAAATTTTCCGGTTTATTGATATGGTTTGTGTAAATCATAAATCATTCCACAACTTTTAGGAAACTTGTTGAAATAAAAAGCAAAACCATGAAACGAATTTCATGGTTGAAAAAGTATACTGAATTTACTAATGAAATTTTATGCCTGTGCCGTTGGGCCACCAAAATTTAGCGGAATCTCAACCTGTTCCAAATCCTGGATATTTCCGTTAGCAGCTTCATACCTGTTAACATTGTCTTCAAGTGCTTTAAGAAATCGCTTAGCGTGCATTGGAGTGAAAATGATTCGGCTTTTCACTTTACTTTTTGGCGTACCGGGCATCACACTCACAAAATCAATTACAAACTCTGCATGGCTGTGAGTAATAATTGCAAGGTTGGCATAACTACCTTCTGCAACTTCTTCTGAAATTTCGATATTGAGTTGGTTAGGGGGTTGTGGCTGTTGATTATCGGGCATGATGTTTAATTTTAAAACGACAAATATATTTTAAAATAAAAGAACTGATCCATTTTGTGGACCAGTTCTTTTATTTTTAGAGAAAAGATTACTCAATCTCAATCTTTTTAATTTTATAATTACTATAATCTGAAACATATAGATTTCCTTTAGAATCCCAAGCAAATCCTTGAGGGTTGCTAAGTTTTACATTAAGGCCATTTCCATCCTGATCGCCCTTCACTCCCCCTATAACAGTGCGTACATTTCCATTATTCAAATATCTAATAGTATTATTTGAGGCATCTGCGATATATAATCCTCCTTCTTTATCTAATATTACTGAATAGATTAAGCCAAAACGTGCGGATGATGCAGCCCCGTCAACATTTCCTCTTACTGTAGGACTTCCCGCGATAGTAGTGATAGTATTATCAGTTAAACTCAATAATTTGATTGAAGTAGGAACCCCACCTGGATTTGTATTCTGCACATAAATATTTTTTTCAGTATCGTCAACTTCGATATTTCCATAGAGTGAAAATTGAGCTAAAGATGTATCGCCGTCCACATTTGCAGGCCCAGCAGAGTCATGCGATATCAAACTCCAAATCAGGTTGCCCGTAGAGCTGAATTTTGCAATAGTTGTGGGACCACTAACATAAATATTACCTGACTTAGCAACTTTTATACCTTGGATTGCAAATGCAGGTGATGCGAGGAGGGATGCAGTACCAGAAGGGTCAATTTTAGTAATTTGATTATTATCTTCATCAGCTACAAAAACATTTCCAGCAGCATCTGATGATAAGAATTCTGCTCCACCACCCACTGCGCTATCTAAGGTACTCACTATCAATGTATTCAAATTCAATTTTCGCACTTTATTTTGAGTGCTGCTAGAACCATACTGAGCATTGTATAAGTTATCAGCACCATCTATTGAAATTCCTTCTATATCTTCATATTGTGCGGTTGTAACAGGCCCATCTAGATATCCTTGTATCCCGTTGGTTATAGATGTTACAATAAAAGAGGAATTTATGTAATTAAAGTTTGGACCTGTATAACCTTTGCCACCAAAAGAAACAACAACAGGACCACTTCCACTTCCGGAAGCAACCTTTGCCTGTATATTTGTTGATGTTGAACCAATTATGACCGCCGTTTTTCCATTAACTGTTACAGTAATTCCACTTGCATCAGGAAATTGATTACCGCTAATATTTATTATTGTATTTTTTGTGCCTTCTGTTGGTGTCACATTAATCAATCCTGCCGACGTACCTGTCTGTTCCACGTCAACTTTTTTTAAGCATGAAGAAATGCAAATATATATTAAAGTAACTAAACAAAGAAAATTCAGTTTTTTCATTCTATTATTTTTAATTATTTGTTATAAAATTTACCTTGACCCCACATACACTAATGTATCGGTTACGTACCTAGGCCCTGCCGCAGTACCCCATGTATAAGAAACAAAGAATTTTTTATTTAAGGGATCGTAAATGTTTTGATATCCGGGTCTATTTGCAAGGGGAATAGATTGTGTTGCACCGGAAGTAATTGTTACAGAATCTGTAACCGGGTTTATAGCAAAATAAACAGGATCTATTCCCCCAACAAAAAGACCGTCTTTCCATGTATGACTAGTCCACTTAACGGTATTTGCACCTGTAGTAATAAGACTTAACTTAAAAACTGGAGGGTGACCTGTTTTAACAGTATCGATGGTAGCTGGGTCGCTATATCTCACTATATAGCTATGTACCTCATAAATTCCATCATATTTATTTTTTAAAGCAATTTGTACAACACCGCTCCGACTTCCATTAGCGGATACTATAGCATCAGAACCAGAAACAGTGTTTAAAAGCGTAAACCCTAAAGCATATTTCTTACTCAAATCCAGGTTTGTCGTTTTTGGGAAATTCAAAACTACTGATTTTCCAAATTCACCAGGCTGAAATGTAATTGTAAGGCTGTTCCCAGATTTATTTGCGCCACTAAAATTAAATACAGAATCGGGTAGAAATTCTAAAGATGTCCCATTTGCTACATTATAATTTACTAAAGCTGTTGTATCGAATATAACAGTTACTGTAAGAGCTTTGTTTAACTCATCTTGGTTTGGAACATTTCGAACAAACTCAATAATTGGAAAAGATTGTGGATTATCTGAAACGTCTATCGCTTGTAAAGCATATCCATTTGTAGCATTTGGAACAGATGCAACTACTATTGTTTTCCCCCTACCGTCAGTACCTTTGGTTACCTCAGTTTTTTTACAAGCCGATATAACAATAAGTATTATAAAGATTAAGGAAAAAAATTTAATTTTCATATTATAAATTTAATTTAAAATTGAATATTTATTATGGTTTATCCCACCAAACATGATTATCATGCTTATCAGTCCCTCCATAAGGAAAAGAGTTTATTGCATCATTATAAGCAGCTTGATTCAAATTTGCTTCTGTTAGTGGGTAAGCATATCGTCTGGGTATTTGCTTACTTTGGTTGACTGCGTCCGGGCTTGGTATTAAAGCTGGAACTCCAGTTCTTCTCCATTCGTTCCAGGCATTTTGAGTAGTACCAAACAAGCTTAACCAGGTTTGTAATTGAATATTTTTTCGATCAACCGCAGTTGTGATTCCAAAACTTGCTATGTAAAGATCTATATTACCAGTCACACCCCATTGCTCCCATGAATCCTGAATTCCTTTTTTGAATAATACTAATGATGAGTCCCCACTCGAATAAGTTGAATCAGCTTCGGCTCTGATTAAATCAATATAGGCAGCAGGAATAATAACTACAGGTGAAGTTTGCGTTTTAAAACTTGCATCGAAAGCTAAACTGTAAAATGAGTGAGAGTTTGTCCAATCTAAATTGTGCCCTCTGTTTAAACCATAAGGTACTCCCACTATCTGTCCTGTTGAATTAGCCTGACCGTATATTCTACTTCTTGGGTCAGCATGATTAGTCAATGTGTCTGCAACTGTATTTGCTAAAGCATAAAAAGAAGCAGTTGATAAGGTGCTATAAGAATTAACAAATGAAGTTGTAAAAGTTATCGCAAAATTATCTGTATTGGATGAGATATATTTATCTGCGGAACTAAGTGCATCCGCAAATTCAGATTTCCCTTTTGCAGGATCTACTTTTGACAAGCGCATAGCCAAGATTAAGCGAAGTGAATTTGCGAATTTTTTCCACTTAGCAATATCTCCATTATAAATAATGTCACCTAAAATGGCCGTACCGTTTGTTTGAAATGCTGCATTTGCTTCTTTCAATTCTTTAAACAAATCATTATAAATCAATTGTTGCTTATCATATTTTACTTGGCCATTTCCCTTTAAAGCATCAAAATATGGAATATCCCCGTATCTATCAGTCAAAACAGAAAAAAGATAAGCCTTTAAAATTCTCGCTATCTGGATTTGATTAGTCGGAGTGCCAGACAAAAGTACTGCCGCACTTGGATTATTTTGACATAACTCAATGATTTTTTGCAAATCTGCTAAAGGTCCAGCATAGAAACCATCCCAGGAAACTGATGTCGTCTGATATAAATCACTTCCAGGATATTGCAATTCAGTATAATATTGAACAAAATAACCAAGTTCTGAATTTTGTGGAACGTTTCCTAAAGTTGACTCAACGTTTGTTAGCAAAGCCGATGTAGGAGGGATTGCAGCAGAATTCGGACTTATATTCAAATCTCCAAAGTCCTTTTTGCATCCAAATAGAGACACAATAGTTATCAAAAAAAGAAATTGATACCTTATTATTTTCATGAAAAAAAATTTAAATTAAATTATTTGATTTAGAATCCGAATTTCAATGTCAAACCATATGATTTGGTTGGAGGTAACTGACCAGATTCGCCATAAGCTCCAACAATTTCTGATGGATCTATATCAGGATTCTTTGTATAAATGAGTAAAGGATTTCTTACCAGAGCTGTTAAAGAAATATATTGAAATGTTTTACCAATTTTTCCAAGCTTTTTAATAGGTAATCTGTAGCCTAAACTTAGTTCCCTTACTTTGACATAATCTAAATCAAAAATGCTATTTTCATTTATATGAGAATTGCTAAATTGTGCAAAATATTTACCAGCTTCAATGTATGTGTCTATGAGCTCATGTTTTGTACTTGTATCCACTCCCACAACATGAATTCCGCCCCCATCTGCAACGGGATCTCTCATAGGATTGCCCTTATCATTTATCCCAGTAGTAGATGTATACAACCCAGATCCTTTTCCATAAAAATCGGATAAAGAAAAGTATTTACCACCTTTACAAAAGTCAATAACAATAGACAAATTAAAATCTTTGTACTTAAATGAATTGACAACTCCACCAGTATAATCAGGTAACACTGACCCGAAATTTACATTATTTTGAGCAACATATGTTCCGTCTGGATTTAGTACAGGAACACCATTATTTTTCAAAATACCAGTTCCAAAAAGCTGCCCCCACGGTTGTCCTACAGTGTTCCAGACTCCTGGTGCATTACTTGGATTTCCTGTTGAACTCGTAAAATCGCTACCCGTTGAATAAAGAGTATTCACGCCGGGATATAAATCGACGATCGTCGATTTATTTTTGGCAAGATTAATACTAATATCCCATTGAAAGTTCTTTGTAACAATCGGCCTTCCGTCCAAACTAATTTCTATACCCTTTCTGTCTATCCGCCCTGCATTGATCAATGTAGATGTAAATCCACTGACACTACTGATGGGTGCTGATATAATCTGATTTTTGTTGTGTTGCTCGTAATAAGTGAAATTTAACCCGATTCTATTTTTTAGAAAACGCAGATCCATTCCAAGTTCATATGAAGATGAAAGTGAAGGTTTAATGTTCTCATCAATTTTACGATTTGGTACTGATGTCAACAAATTTGAATTCCATTGTGCTGCATTCAGTCCATAATTAAGCCGGGTAAGATAAGGATCTAAATCTGATCCAATTTGTGCATAACTGGCCCTGATTTTACCAAAAGTTAAGACTGGTAAAGACTTCTGAATAAATTTCGTGAAAATAAAACTCGTACCCGCTGATGGATAAACATATGAATTATTACCAGTCGGTAAAGCCGAGCTTACATCATTTCTAACAGAGAAATCAAATATAACAATGTCTTTCCAATTCATTCCAGCCCTGGCATATAGAGAAATAACTTCCTTTTTCTTCCTGCTATTTTCATAATAGAAAGGTTGAGATTTACTATTACTAAGCGTAAATAGATCAGGAATGATTAAGCCGCCTTTTGTAGTATTGTAAATATAGGTTGTATCATTTTTTCGATCATTAGCCCCTGCATTCAAATCAACTAAAAAATCTCCAAATTTTTGATTATAACTTGCAAGAAATTCATAATTATTTTCGATACCATTTCTATATTTTGTAGAATAAGTCGCACGTATTGGCCTTGCGGTACTAGCGCTTGCAGGATTATTTTCGTTATAAGAAACAGTGGATTGAGCATCATTGCTAAATTCTAAAGCAGAAGGTACTTTACCTTCGTTATATAAGTTTGATTGATTTCGTCTAATAAATCCTGTAATTTTAAAATGAGAGCTGAATTTATAAGAAAGACTAACATCCCCAAAAACTCTATTGCGCTTTGTTACACTTGATATTTCATCAAAATAGGAATAATGGTTGAACCAGTAATTTGGTCTCAGAAAAGATTTAGTGCTTAATGAGTTAACACCGTTTATACCATTTGCATCGTTTAAATTCCATGTTGGTAATACACCATCAGGAGTCCTATAACCTCTTAATTCTTTCATGATGCTCATATCCAAATCTCTATGAAACCACTGGCTGAAACTGCCACCAGACTGATTTCCATAACCGTCATCAAACTCACCATTTAAAAAATCACTGACATAATTAAAATTCATTGCTGCTGTGAGGTGTTCATTTAAATCGTAAGAAACGCCAGTTGACAAGTAATGTTTTTTATAGTCTGTGTTTGGTAATAATCCTTTTTGATTTACATTCGTGTAAGACATTTTAAAGTTGAAATTATCACCCGCCTTAGAAAGGGAGACAGTATTGATCAATGATCCAGCACCATTTTTGTTCCAAAAATCTTTAATATTGTTTGGTTGAGGAGTTAATATTGCAGTTTTATTAGAGTATTTTGTTCCGGGATACCAGGCGTACCATGGAATGTATTCCTGACCAGCTATTCTTGGACCCCAGGAGGCATCATCAAAATATGTGTGATAATATTTACCATCAAGAGCCTTCCATTCAGCGGGCATTGATGCATCCCATGTATATTTTTTCCACTCCTGTCCTGGCGTACCAAATGTTCCACCAGCATAATCATTTTGGTATTGAGGTAATAACCCAACTTTCTCAATAGTAGCGGTAGAAGTCACATCAACACCAATACCAGGACGCTTATTACCTTTTTTAGTCGTAATCATAATGACACCGCTCTCACCTCTTTGTCCATACAAAGCTGCGGCTGCCGGACCTTTTAAGACCTGGATATCATCAACATCATCAGGGTTAACATCTTGTGCATCAACAGGAGTACCGTCCACAATGTAAAGAGGGCTGAGGTCATTAATTCCTCCTTCACCACGTAGGCGAACAGTGGAAGCTGACCCTAATTTAGCACCTGACTGAGACCTAACCTGGACCCCTGCAATTTTTCCTGCAAGCGCATTATTTACATCTGTAATTCTAGTCGTACTCAATTTATCAGATTTAATACCTTGTGTGGAGTAAGACAAAACATCTGCACGCCTTTTAATTCCTAAAGCTGTTGTCACTACAACTTCTGATAAATTTTGACCACTGCTCTGCATGGTTACAGAGACCGAATTTTTTGATCCGATACGTACTTCTTGCGATTGTGAATTTAAGGCAGTTACAACTAAAACGTCGCCTACATTAGCTTCAATAGAAAAATTTCCATTTGAACTTGCTGAAACACCTTTAGATTCCTTTCCTTTTATGACAATTGATGCTCCGCTAACAGGCTGTCCTTTTTCATCTAAAACCTTTCCCGAAATAGTATGGGATTGCGAATAAGAGTAGAAAATGAAGCAAAGAAAGAAACAAGTAAAGAGTATTTTTTTAAACATAGGTTGAAATTGAAGGATTGAAATTCCCTCATTTTGAAATCGATAAAATGAGGGAATTTGAAAATTTTTAAAATCTATTGATGAACAAAAGTCTCATCGATTACTCGGTCATTGCCCGCACCATTTGTGTAGGTAGAAATTATATGAATTGTTTTCAATACAGGATCATAAGTATGGGTACAATAAGTCACAGATAAAGCTGCGGCTAAAGCTGTATTCGAGTTAACGAGTAAATTAGTTGGATCATTCGGGTCAATTGAAATTTCATATTGATAACCACCGCTACCTAGATTAGCATAATCCAATGCTATTTTAGTAGGGTCAAGAGCGCTTCCTAATTTTGGAGTTGGGCTAGGAACAGTTGAAGAGTAAGTGCCAGGTATTGACCCACCACATGAGAAACCTGAAGATCCTACATAATTATAACGCGTACCATTGACATCATATTGACCAGCCAAAGGATTTCCAATAAAAGCATAAAAAGCGACCCCTGCATTTCCACTCAAAAGCAAACTTTGTCCACTTGATCCTGTTGCACTTACAATAGCAATTGGCAAACCATAACTTGTACCAAGATCAATTTTACTTGGATATAATTTTAAAGGTATTCTTGCAATTCTATGGCCAGCTGGAATAGTAACAGAGGTAGTCGTATAATTATAAGCAGAATCAGGTAACAATGCAAGCTGGGTATTTCCTGAAACAGAATTATATTTAGCTATGAAGCTAGAATCTACTTTGATTGTTACAGTAACTGCATAATCTAAAACCTGTGGTGAAGCAATATTAACTGCAATAGCAGTATCTAATACCGTCATTGATGGACTTACACCAAAATTTCCCAAGTCGCTCTCGCCATTAGTGCCAAAAGAAAATTCAATAATTGGTTGTGTTGATGATACATCAAGAAAAGGAGTATCTTTAACACAACCAATGCAACTAGAAATAAATAAAGCTATTACAAAAAGAGATCTATAATTTAACATGATTTTAAATTTTTAATTTTATTACTGTGCCCAGAATAAAGGTTTATAAATATCTGATGACGATTGACCTTGCGCATTAACATTATTAGAGTTCAAGTTGTATTCTGATTGTGGATACAAAAGCCTTTTCGGAATTTTATTAATATTTACTCCAGTAGCCACTGACGGATTTGTCCTGTCTGGAAAGCCGGTTCTTCTGTAATCAGACCATGATTCTAAACCATCAATTTCTGCCAATGCAACCCATTTTTGATAAATAATCGCCTGCAACTCATTACCCGCCTGAATATGAACCCGCGGATCAGTGGAACTACTATAATAAGTATCAGCCGTTGCAGCAGCCGCTGGAATATTCAATAGCCTAAACGATTCTTCGATTCCTTTTTTTAATAAGCCCTCATAATCATTGTTACTTCCAAGTAATCCTCTAAAAGAGGCCTCAGATTGAAGGAAATACGATTCACTAGAGGAAAGTATAAGTCCAGACATTGCAGCACTTTTAAGGATGCCCTTACCAATAGTTGCAAGACTATTTACAGGGCGAGCCTGAGTAAAATCACCCAAGTAATTTCCTGTATTTTGTCCGTTTGTAGTGTCATAAAGGAAGCCTAGCCTTGGATCTTGAGTCGCCGTCAAATAATCAATCATAGTCTTGTTAGCAATATAAAAAATATTATTCGACTTTCTTGATCCATTAACCTCAAATCCATAGGCTCCCCAAAATGGGTTTTGTTGACTAACTACATTAGCATACCCGGGATTGATTGCAGCATCTTCTCCAAAATTTAAAAAACCACTACCTTCTGCTAGAATCTTAGCTATTTCAGCTTGCACATAAGATTGATCACCCTTTGGTGTTTGACGTAGGAGGATTCTTAATTTAACTGTATTAGCAAACCTTACCCATTTTGCTTTGTCTCCTTTAAACATAATATCTGCAACATCGTCAGAAGAGGCGGCAGATGACTTGATAGAAGCAATACCTTGATCTATTTGTGCGATTAAATCCCTGTAAATAGTCTGAGCATCGTCATATTTAGGTTGAGTGCTTGTATTTGGATCAGCGGCTTGGGAGTAAGGTACATTTCCAAAAACATCTACTAAATCTTGAAAAACTATCGCCTTCATTATTTTACACGCACCTGGCAGAATTGAGTTAGAGGCACTGTTCGCAATTATGAAGTTATAATCGTAAATATTATGATACTCTGATTGCCATAATGCATCACTATAACTATTACTTAGATTAAATCGCTCAATCAATGCCTGATTTCCCGAGGGAGAATAACTGGTTGTTCTTGCCCAATAACCCATCCATTGGTTAGCAAAATCGAATCGATTAGTTATATTACCAGATGTTATCTGTAGAGTATTAGCAAATAAATCCTTTCCAGTTAGCTGGTTACTTGTCACACCATTAGGATTCGACAAATTAACATCTAATTGCTTCTTGCAACTGGAAACTACAATTACTAAGAGAAGTATTAAATAAATTTTATTAAACAATTTCAAGTAGTTCATTTTTTTAAATTTAAAAAGTTACGTTAAGAGAAAATCCATATCTCCTGGTTGGTGGTGTTTGTGCATCATCTGTTGCACCCACAGCATTACTTGTACCATTCAGACTAAACTCCGGGTCTGTCCATTGATTTGTTTTTGGTCTGATCATCAAGAGGTTTTGACCTATTAAAGAAAAGGTTGCCTTTTTGATACCTTTGAAATTGCCGAATTTGTTAACTGGAATATCGTAACCGATTGAAACTTCGCGAAGCTTCCAAAATGCAGCACTTACCAAGTACGGCGTGGCAACACCATTATATATCTGTGACCACCATGCAGCACTTGATCCTGTAATAGGTATATTTGTGTTTGTTTCATACTTGCCAGGTGTCACCTCAATTACTGAGTTAGGAATAACAAAATGTTGTCTGTTTTCTGCACTACTTGCAGAAATACCAGCAAAATCTAATGCATTACCTAATTCATTAAGAATTTTAGCTCCTGAGCGATAGTCCCATACAGTAACAAAGGAGAATCTCTTATAGCTCATATTTGATGTTAAACCTAATCTATACTTATATTCTGTATTGCCGCCACCAACAAAATGTGGATTTGAGGTTGGCATGCCTGTGGTTCTATCAACTATGATATGTCCATTGGGATCTCTGGTAAAATCTTTAACTAGCAAATATGGATATGGTTGACCAACTATTGCATTGATACTGTAAGCATTGCTGGTACCAAAAAATCCATTATATAGGGATAACGTATCTCTTCCTGGGAGCAAAGCCAAAACTTTATTATCAATTTGGCTGAAATTAACCATTACATTCCATTTAAACTTACCCAAGTTAATCAAAGGAGAGAATTTTAAATCTATTTCATATCCCCTTGACCTCATCTTACCGGTATTCAAGGTAAAGTTCGTTATACCTGATGCTGTAGATGTCTGTACTGGTAAAGTCTGGTCTGTCGCAATGGTATTGTAAACTGCACCCTCTAACCTAATTCTATCTTTTAGAAATCCGATTTCAAATCCGATTTCAGCAGAAGCATCTTTTTCAGGTCGTAATCCTTTTTGTACATTTGTATTACTCAAAGAATAGCCGTTAATTCCAGTGTATGGAAAACCTGTTCCTACAGACGCGGCTGGATAAATGCTATATGCCCCGAAATTAGGTATTGATCCACCTCCAAGAAAACCAAAACCAGTTGTACCTCCCAGATTCACATTACCGGTGATTGAATAGCCACCCCTTAATTTCAAGAATGAAATTACTTTACTAGCTTTTAAAGCATCGATTTTATCACTTAGAACTAGTGACGCATCCACGCCATAGTAATTAAAACTGCGTGTTTCAGGATCTAATGTTGATATCCAGTCATTTCTGAAAGAACCATGTAAAAAAGCCCAATTTTCATACCCTATAGAGAAATCACTATATAAAGATTGAGATCTGTATTTATAACTCAGATTTTGATAAGCAGATCCATCAGGATTACTCACTTTTGTGAAACCGCTTGGTATTGACAACGGTGTTGTTACCTGGTTTGAAAACCAATATCCAGTACTATTTTGTACTCTGTAATTTAATCCTGGTATTATTGTAAAAGTGAAATCCTTTACACTTTTCCTAATTGTTAGAAATGCATCGGTATTAAGATCTTCCAAAGTAGTCTTCACTAATTCATTTTGGTATGGTAGGCTTGCATTTGAAGATGCTGTTCCACCACTAGCCCAAGGATCTCTTGTGGGACTTGAAGCAAAAATTCCATAATGATAAGTGGGAAATATTGTACTGTCAATATGAGATGGAATGTTTCTACTACGTTTATTGTATCCTCCTCTTACGGTTAAATTCAACCAGTCTAAAATTTTATAATCTAATTTCAAATTAGTAATTACATTGTGATTGGTTTGTTTAATTCTTGAATTATAAACTTGTATCCATGGATTAGGGTAATAACCATTAATGTATCCCTGAAAACTAGAAAAATAGTCAGTTTGTGCATTATTATAGTCAGCAAGATTTACATTAGGAGCCTGATTAATTACATTCCAGTAAACAGGTCTGTATTGATTTTGACCAGTATAACTCTGACCTGCCTGATCTACATTCTGAGAACTGTAAGAGATGCCTCCTGATGCCGAAAACTTCCCGAGATTCAAATTTCCATTTGCAGTAATAGTGTTACGGGTGTATTTGTCTTTATAAATTACACCTTTATTGTAAACATTTTGACCGGAGATGAAAAAACTACCCAATTTTCCACCTTTAGATACAGACAGATCATTCTGTTCAGTCAAGCCAGTTTTGAAAAAGCTTTTCCTTCCATCTTTATATCCTTGATAAGGTCCATATTTAATGTTTCCTAAAGAATCTGGGCCACCGATCGCTATTTGGCTGTAAGGAAAATCCAAACTATTGTATGCTGGACCAAAATTTTGGTTTTCGAAAGGTACAGGAAGAGGCGAGCCAGTTAATGGATCTATATAACTAATACAACCAATACAACCCCCATTGGCACGCGGGTCGTTATATCCACCCCCTTCTCCCCCATAAGGAGAATATTGGATTTGTAATTTAGGCAGGTATGAAACTTTTTCTGCCATTGTGCTATTCTTATAATTAATAACCCAAGCAGAGCCTTTTGAACCGTGTTTTGTGCTTATGATCAAAACTCCATTAGAAGCTTCTTTTCCATATAATGCCGCCGCATTAGACCCTTTTAGTATGCTAATATTGTCGATATCATCTGGGTTTAAGGCAGCGATATAAGAAGGATCAACGGGATTGCCATCTACAACGACTAATGCAGCATTACTACCAGTTATAGATCGACTACCGCGAAAAGTGATTTTGACTTGAGGGTTAATACTATTATCAGTGAGCCTTATGTCAACTCCGGAAGCTTTGGCGGCTAGTCCAGAAGCAATGTTTGTCACGCTTGCCTGAGTCAGCTCTTTATTATTTATTGTAGCAGTTGAATAACCTAATTCTTTAGACTGCCTTCTTACTCCAAGTGCTGTCGTGACAACTACTTCTGAGAGGTTTTGTCCCTCACGAATTAGAGTTACATTTAATGAAGATGTATTTGGGGCAATTCTTATCTCTTTCGAGGTATTACCCACGCCGGAAAAGATTAAAACATCTTTTTGTTTAACACTAATGGTAAAATTACCATTCGCATCGGCAAAAGTTCCGTTTTTAGAACCTTTAATTAAGACAGAAGCGCCGTTTACTGGCTGCCCATTTTCATCTACAACCCTTCCCTTTATTTGCTGGGTCTGTGCGAATGCCAACAGTGAGGCTAGCATAAGCACTGTAATTAATGATACAAATTTTCTCATGTGCTTTTTAAATTTTCTGAATTTGCGTAAAAATAGGGTTAATCAACAAATAGTTAACAAAAACCGAAAAAAAGGTATTCTTTTCTTTTGGTAAATAATAATGACAAGCGGAGAATTGAAATTGCTGCTTAAATTTTGAGAAAAGGAAGGCTTCTTTCTCAAAACCCCACCATCACCTGCACTTTCACCTCACTCTTCCTATTTCCATCTATTTGGTCAAGACCGCTGCTGATGGATGATACGCCTGAATAAATCGTTTCTGCCCAGCGGAGCCATACGGTCATTTTTTTGGTGACATCGTAATTGAAATTGAGATAGTACCTGAAGCCTTTGCCAATAAATTGTGGGATGGAATAACTATATAGGACATCGCTTTCAAACGCATACATCCGGCTGTTGAACCCTTCTGTTTCAAAATACTGAAGCCGTCCGTTCAAGGATATTGGCTTGCTGAATGGCTTGTATTTCATTTCAAAAAATCCCAGGAACCCATGCTCGGTATATGCTTTTATATTACTGGAATACCAGACAGCTTCTACCCGGGTGCGAAGCGAAATTTCTTTACTTACATTGTATGTGACCTGGTTTCGCCAGTTTTGGTACGATGGATTTACAACCGATCTTAGCGGAAGGTTGAGACCAAATATGTTGCTTGGTTTGTCACCCGTTCTGAATCTTGCTGAAACCTCAATAATCTTGTCCGGTTTGTAAGTGAGCTGAAGCAAATATTCACGGCCTTGTGAGGGTGCATCTACATGGTAGCGAAGCCAGGGGAAACTGAAAACATCGGCATAGGCATCTATCCTCAACGCATAAAATGGCCGGATGCTGAGACCTGTAAACAACCCATTTTCATTGGTGGGCAATGTGCCTTCGGTAAAAGCATTTCCATTAACCGCCTGGTACTCTTTATCAATATTCCGATACACCATTGAAGCATCTACTTTGGGGTCGAGGCTTGCCAACAGCCCGCCCACAAAAGCTTTGGACTGGTTTTTATCCATGGCTGCTTCGCCAAAAAAGTGGACGTTGCGAACTGTGTAGCTGTAGTCCAAACTGTAGTTGTACCAATCTGTGCCCTGTATGGCATATTGATTATACGTCTGAATGTTGCGGGTAATCGGCGTAGAATAATGAAACGCAACCCCATTCAAACCCAAGTGCAGCTTGTCTTTTTTGAAATTGATATTGCCTCCGTAGGCTGTTTGTGTGAGTGTATTTTTCTTTGCCACTTCGCCTGGTGTGCGGTGGTAGCCGGAGTTTAAAATGGACGAAACAAAATCATCGTTCGACAAAAGGGTATCGCCGCTGTTGAGCGTGCCGTCTAACTGTCTTACGGATGCAAAACCAGTCACGTCCATATTTTTGCTGACACCAACAGTGGCTCCTATGCCACGTAGAAAATTATACTCCCCGGCTGAATTGTAGGGGCGCAATATGTCAGACTGCCTTTTTACATTGGTAATGTCTGCACTTTTTTTAAAAGCAAGGCTTTGCCATTGTATCAACCCCTGGCCAAGATTGACTGTAAAGTCGCCGAGGGCCAACAGTTTTACCGGCCCAAGTTTGCGGGCAAAAAGATGAAAGGAATAGAAATCAAAACCTTGCTTTTGTCCGTCTTTAAAAAAGTTTTCTCCGGGATCTTTTTCTGCTGTTATCCCATACTGCAGCAGGTTTCGGTAAGCATATTTGTACCTGAAAATATAACGCTGCGGACTGCCGGGATAGCGGTTGGCAATGGAGTCGGGAATTAAAAAGCCTTTGCTGTTTTGAAGCGTTTGCTGCACCCGCATCAGCATAGAATGTTTGCCTTGCAGCAACCGCTGTGAAAGGTCTGCACCCAATGGCACAATGTTGCCAACCCTTACGTAAGGAAGAACTTTTTGAATGGTTTCAATATCCCACGATGGAATGGATTGCAGCTCATAAATCGAAATTAAATTTCCCAGGAACTTTCGGTAACTGACCAGGTTCTGAATTTGCAAATCAGAAATCATTTTTAATTCTTTCAGGTCGCCATCTCCTGCTGTGTTCAGGTTAATTGGGTTTTTCTTAAACTCCACAAGCGATTGCAGGTAGCTGTCATCTTCGGTTTCACCATCCTGCTGTTCTGCCAGGTTTTCCAGTTGCTGCTCTGTTTTGCTGCCTGGCTGCACAGGGTTTTCCTGCTGGCTTTTTGCACTGATGCAAAAAAAGATAAGGACCAGTATTGGTAGAAATTTCTTCAATTAAATCAGGATTTCTTCAGGTTAAAAATCAGTAGCAAACCAGGCGTAAATCCCAGTTGCGGGTGATAAGATGCATTGATGTCTATGCGGCCAAAATTCAACTTTAGCCCAAGACCAAGATAGCTGTTGTTGCCAAGTGTGGAAATGCCGCCACGCAGAAAAACCTTTTCGTGCAGGTTGTATTGCAAACCTGCATTCACACTCACTTCTTTGTCTTCCTGCTTCACTATTTCGGTGCTTAAAAATACATTTTTAGAGGCTTCGTAGCCGAGGCCAAATTTATAGGCAGAGGCTAATTTTTCATTACCATCCTTGTTGAATTTGCTGCTTGTAGGATTGTAAATGTGAATGCCCGCATGTAGCCTGTCCGTTAAATGAAAAATAGCCCCACCTTCAAAATTGATAGTGCTGGCAGTGCCATATCCTTCAGTTTTGATCGAATGGTAATTAAATTTTACTCCTGCATCTATTTTTTCAGTTATTTTTCTCGCATAAATAAGCCCAAGCTGGTTTTCATTGAAATCAGAAGATCCAAAATAATCTGCCTGCAAACCAATTGTACCCGACTCTGTGGGAACAGCAACGATTGCAGTATAGTTATTTAATTCCTCCAGCATGAAACGCCTTTCGCCATACACACCAAAAGATGCGGCAGGCAATTGTGCAAGTGATGCCTGGTTGGAAGTTCCGGAAAAAACATCGGAAAAATTTTTGCTGTAGGCGTTGAGCGATGTGTATTTGACCGCCAATGGTTCCCTGACTGTTTGGGCTTGGGCATTGCAGCAAATAATAAAAGCTAACAAAAGTGTAAGTATTTTCAAGCAATCTCGATTTAGAGTGAAAATTAGTGACAACAAAGGAGTAAAGCAAAATTTATTTTTATTCTTGTTTAAAATCGGCAGATAAAGTCTTTGCAAAACGATTTTTCGGCTTTTCATTTTTCTATATTTTCATAGAAAAACAACGCTTATTTTCCCAATTCAGATTCTCACCACCTTACCTTTGACCACATGTTACTTCTTGATGGAAAAATAGCCTCTCTTTCTGTAAAAGAACAACTTGCATCCGCCACACGGCAACTGGTGGCGCATGGCCACAGGGTGCCGCATCTGGCAGCTATTCTTATAGGTAGCGATGGCGCCAGTGAAACCTATGTGGCCAGCAAAGTAAAAACCTGTGCCGAAATTGGTTATGCATCATCGCTCATCCGTCTCAACAAAGACATACAGGAAAAAGAGCTGTTGCACAAGATAGAAACGCTGAACAATGACGATGAGGTTGACGGCATCCTCGTGCAATTGCCACTGCCCGGGCACATTGATGAGAGCAAAATTATCAGTAGTATTCATGCGGATAAAGATGTGGACGGATTTCATCCCGCCAGCATTGGCCGCATGGTACAGGGCATGGAAACATTTATTCCCGCCACACCTTATGGCATCATGCTCATGTTGCAGCATTATAATATTGACACAAAAGGAAAACATGCAGTGGTCATTGGCCGCAGCAATATTGTGGGCAGACCAATGAGCATACTGCTCAGCAGCAATCTTGCAGAAGGAAATTGCACCGTCACACTTTGTCACCGCTACACGCCTAATCTGGGTGAACACACCAGGCAAGCCGACATAGTGGTGTCGGCAGTTGGCAAACCAGGTCTCATTACTGCGGAAATGATTAAAGAAGGTGCAATCGTCATTGATATAGGCATTACCCGTGTCGAAGATTCGTCCACAACAAAAGGCTATCGCCTAAAGGGTGATGTTGATTTTGAAAATGTTTCTCAAAAAGTACAGGCCATTACCCCGGTTCCGGGTGGCGTGGGTCCCATGACTATAGCCGGCCTCATGAAAAATACGATGGATGCCTACCTGCGGCGCACAAAAATTGATATAGGAGCAAAGCCTCTCCAAAAACAGGGCATTAATTAACGCTATCGCTCTGCTTTTTTAGACCCTTATTTTTCTTTGCAGATTTATTGCTCCTGATTCGGGAAAATACATAATTTTTAAAATCAGTTTGGGAAAAACCCTTTCTTCAGTTGTTTCCCTGTTGACTATCAGTTGCTTTTAATCTTGTTTTAAGGAGCTCAAAACCCTTGAAAACACTGCATTTCAGCAAAGTCTGCCTTTTCCGGTTATCCTTTTACCCAAATCCACCTATAGAAAAAACAAAAGCGGCGTTATTAATGTAACGACTATAAATGAAACGATAATTTACTAAAAAAATATCGGGAAATGAGGAGTCGGGTTGGTTTGAAAACGCCAATTTTTTTATCCTATTTTTCGAAACATTAAATCCAACAATTCCATGAAAAACCTGTCCCAAAAAACAGACAACCTTTTAGTACAAGAATTCCTGCAAGGCAACAGCCGTTCTCTTGAAATTTTAATCAGCCGCTACAAAGACAAACTGTTCTCGTCTATTTTATTTATTGTAAAAGACAAGTACCTGGCCGAAGACCTTTTCCAGGATGCTTTTATAAAAATCATTGAAAACATCCGCAACAACCGCTACATCGAAGAAGGTAAATTTTTGCCTTGGGCCACCCGCATTGCTCACAATCTTTGTGTTGATTATTTCAGAAAAGTAAAAAGATCTCCGGCCATTAAAACCAGCGATGATAAAGATATTTTTGAGTTGTTTACAACTCCTGAATCGGCCAGCGATGTAAGGATTGTGCAGGAAGAAACCAGCGACCGCGTAAGACAAGTGCTGAACCTGCTGCCTGATGAGCAAAGAGAAGTGATTGTCCTCCGGCATTATGCAGACCTCAGTTTTAAAGAAATAGCCGCAATGACCAATTGCAGCATCAATACGTCTTTGGGGCGTATGCGTTATGGTCTCATTAACCTAAGGAAATTACTTGCAGAAAAGAATATCGCCCTGTAAAAAATATTTCCCGAAGGATTATAAAAAAAAGCAACGGAACAAAAGGTTTCGTTGCTTTTTCATTTGTATTTGAGTGTTCAAAAACGTCTTTTAAAGATTTCCCTTAGGACAAAAGTGTCTTGTTAAACTTCAACTTTTCCTGACTAACAATGTTTCTTTACTTTTGACACTTTATGAATGTAAAAGACGATTTGCAAACCCGCTGGTGGACACTTGAAGCAAAGCTGGTAGAGCGGTTTGGCAAAAAACCTGATATGGAAGCCATCCTGTTTCTCATAGGCATGCAGGAGACGGGTTTGGCAGCACAGAAAATAACCAAAGAGCAGAAGCAAGACCTGATGCATGTTGCCGTTTGCAGCCTGCTGAGCCAAAGTGGCTTCTACATGCTCGAAGGCAAAGACGAAGATGGATGGCCTCATTATAAGCAGTTAAAAGAAATACCTGCCTATGGCCTCATAGAGCAGGAAAACTTTTTAAAAGACCACGTATTATTGTATTTTCAAAAAAATGAATTTTAATGACAAAACTTTTTTCTAAACCCTTTCTCACGGCGCTGTTGTTGTCTGTTTTTTTGCTCTCATTTGCGCAGCCAAAAAAGAAAAGCGTAGCTAAAAAAGCAAGCATAGCAACTGCCAAAACACCTGTAGCCCAATCCACCATCAGCGAGCCTTGGAGGCTACTGAACACGAAAGAAAAATTAGTGGAAATAACGACTGCCTATGGTGTCATGATTGCCCGCCTCTATGACAGCACACCATTGCACCGCGACAACTTTGTAAAACTCGTTCAGCAGCATTTTTATGATAGCCTTTTATTCCACCGTGTCATTGAAGGCTTCATGATTCAGGGCGGCGACCCTACCAGCAAAAACGCTGCTGACGGTGTGGCACTTGGCAGCGGCTCTGCCCCCGGCGACCGTATTCCTGCTGAGTTTAAGCCAATGTTCATTCACAAAAAAGGTGCATTGGCAGCCGCCAGGGACAACAACCCGGAAAAGGCAAGCAGCAATTGCCAGTTTTATATTGTGCAGGGCAAACCCTTGCCCGAGCAGGAGATGAATAACCAGGCAGATAGAGTCAAATCTGCCAACCCTTTGTTTGCTTATACCAAAGCGCAAAAAGAAATTTATACACGCATTGGCGGTACACCATTTCTTGACCAGAGCTATACAGTTTTTGGTGAAGTCATCAGCGGCCTGGATGTTATTGACAAAATAGCCAAAGCACCCAAGCAGGGCGAACGCCCAATGCCTAACATTATAATGAAAATCAGGTTGCTTAATTAACGTGAGTTTTGGGCTTAACCAGTTGGTTATTAACAGGTGTAGATAAAAAGTTGTTGGAAAAAATCATGGTATGAACAAAATTGTAGTTCCTCAACT
>JAYTGA010000128.1:0-3956 GCA_043733905.1 Segetibacter sp. | reverse complement strand
TCACCACTGTCAACGTCGTTTCAATTTCGTTTGAATGGATTCTGACAAGATAAGTTCCTGCACTCCAGCGAGGTCTCTTCAATGTGACCTCCTTTATTCTCAATGTGACCTCCCTAACGGTCATTTCGCCCTTCCCTGATTGTCACAATATGACCCCCTAAACTCTAAACCTTAAACCTTAAACTCTAAACTCACTTAAGCTCTCAACAATTCTTTTTTCAGTTTCTTCATCGCTCAACTGTTCGGGTACAAAAGGTTCGCCAATGAGTTGTTCATACAATTCAATGTAGCGGCGGCTGATGGTGGCTATCCATTCATCGCTCATTTCAGGAACGGGTTGTCCCTCCTTTCCCATGAAATTGTTGGCAATCAGCCATTCTCTTACAAACTCTTTGCTTAGTTGAATTTGAGATTGGTTATTGTGCAGATTCTCTTCAAAAACATTTCCATAAAAATATCTTGACGAATCAGGTGTGTGTATTTCATCCATCAGGTAAATTGCATCGCCTATTTTGCCAAACTCATACTTTGTGTCCACCAAAATTAACCCTTGTTGGGCGGCTATTTCTTTTCCCCTTTCAAACAAAGCCAGCGAATACTTTTCCAGTTGTTCATAATCTTTCTTGCCCACAATGCCTTGTTCAATTATTTCCTGCCGGGAAATGTCTGCATCGTGTCCTTTGTCTGCCTTAGTTGTTGGGGTAATAATGGGAGAGGGGAAGAAATCGTTTTCTTTCAGCCCTTCGGGCAAATGAACACCACAAAGGGTTCTGAGGCCGCTGTTATAGGTTCGCCATGCGTGGCCGGTCAGGTTTCCACGAACCACCATTTCCACTTTAAAAGGTTCGCACCTTTTGCCCACAGCCACATTGGGTGCAGGTGTAGAGAGCAGCCAGTTGGGGCAAATATCGCTGGTGCGGTTGAGCATATAAGCAGCTACCTGGTTCAAAACTTGTCCTTTAAAAGGGATTGATCTGGGCAAAATGACATCAAAAGCAGAGATGCGGTCGGAGGCCACCATCACCAGCAAATCGGTGCCAATGGAATAAACATCCCTCACTTTGCCGCTGTAAAAACTTGTCTGTTTTGGAAAATGAAAAGTGTTCATGGTGCAAAGATAGGCGGAGAGTGAACGATTGAGAGATGACTATGAACGATTAATATTAAAACCCTGTACCGATTTCAACCCTCAACTATTTTCAACATCATGTTGAGAAATTTTCTTTCTTTACACCCAAAATTATAACCACCTTTAAGGTATCATTTCTCACCAAACAAAGCCACATGAAAACGAACCATTACAAATTAGCCGCCTTCCTTTTTTTTATTTTGTTTTCCATCTCTTCATTTGCCCAAACTGCTACTATTAGCGGAAACGTAAAAAGCAATGCAGGAAATGAAAATATTTCCGCAGTATCCATCTCGGTAAAAGGAACAAAACTCGGGACTTTTACAGACGACAGGGGCAATTTTAAAATAACAGGGACTTTCACTTTCCCCGTCACTGTCATTGCTTCTTCTGTCGGCTATGCCAACAAAGAAGTATCAATGACCTCTGCTGGCGAAAATGTAAAAATTTCCCTTGACCCTGTTTCATCTCTTGCACAGGAAGTGGTAGTGTCTGCCTCCCGTCTGCCCGAAAGGATACTGGAATCGCCTGTGTCCATTGAGAGAGTGAGTGCGGCCAACATCCGCAACACCGCTTCATCCAATTACTACGACATCATTGGCAATCTGAAAGGTGTGGATTTAGTGACATCAAGCCTCAATTTTAAGACACCAAGTACCCGTGGTTTCAACGGCAGCGGCAACCTGCGCCTTAACCAATTGGTTGATGGAATGGACAATCAAGCTCCGGGTTTAAACTTTGCCGTAGGCAGCATGGTCGGCCCTACTGAGTTGGACATAGACAACCTGGAACTGCTCAGTGGCGCATCTTCTGCGTTGTATGGCCCCGGCGGAATGAACGGCACTTTGCTCATCAGCAGCAAAAACCCTTTTAAATACCAGGGGTTGAGTGTGCAAGTGAAAGAAGGTGTCATGCACCTGGACGATGCAGCAAGAAATTCTTCGGGCTACAACGATTTTTCAGTACGCTATGGCAAAGCTGTTTCCGACAAATTAGCCTTTAAAATTGCCGGCCAATATCTCTATGCCAAAGACTGGGTTGCACAGGATTACAGAAATTTTGATAAGGGTTTAAACAATGCCAAGGGAACTATAAAATCAGGTGACAGAACCACGGACCCTAACTACAATGGCGTCAATGTTTATGGAGATGAAACGACTGCAAATATCCTTGGTTCTTTACAAGGCGTGGTTGCCTCAACACCCATTCTTGGTGTCATTCCACTGCCAAGCGGCCCGGCCTACATTCCTGCGGCAGGTGTGTTGGGTTCTTTCACTTCCGCACAGTCATTAAATGTTTCCCGAACAGGTTACAATGAAAGCGACATTATTGATCCCACAACAAAAAACTTGCGGCTTTCCGGTGCATTGCACTACAAAATCACTCCATCAATAGAAGGTTCTTTGAGTGCAAACTGGGGTTCCGGAACAACGGTTTATACCGGCAGCGACAGGTACAATCTGAGAGATTTTAAAATGGCGCAGTACAAGGCCGAGGTAAAGCATAAAAACTGGTTTGTAAGAGCATATACAACCCAGGAAGATGCAGGAAATTCTTTCAATGCAACTGCTACTTCACAATTGTTTAACGAAGCATGGAAATCAAGTGCCGACCCTGCAAATGGTTGGTATAAGCAGTACATAACGACATTGGTCACTAACTCTGCAGGTCTTTATGGGCAAGCCTATGTTCAGGCATATACAAAGGCGCTTCAAGCCGGATTGAGTGATTCCTTAGCCCGTGTTTCTGCGGCTGCGTTAGCACCGGGCGCCATTTCTCCCAATCAAATGGCTCTGCTGAATGCTGCAAGGGATTCTGCTGACAGAGGTCGTCCGTTGGTCGGTTCAGCCCAGTTCAAAAGAATTTTCGATTCCATTGCCGCAAGGTCTATCAACAATGGCGGTGGCAAATTCATTGACAAATCAAGCCTCTACATGACCGAAGGGCAATATAATCTTTCAGACATGGTCAAGGTGGCCGAAGTGCTTGTTGGTGCCAACTTTAAGGAGTATGTACTCAATTCTGAAGGAACCATTTTTGCCGATACCGCAGGGCGCATAAAAATAAACGAAGTGGGTGCTTATGCCCTTGTTGCCAAAAAATTATTCAACGATATGTTGAAACTGACTGCCTCTGGCCGCTACGATAAAAACTCCAATTTCAAAGGTCGGTTCACTCCACGTTTTTCGGCTGTTGTCACCGTGGCTAAGGACAACAATATCCGCCTTTCTTATCAAACAGCCTACCGTTTCCCTTCCACACAAAACCAGTGGATCAACCTGGTTGTTGGCGGCGGAGTGCGGCTGATTGGCGGCTTGCCCCAACTCAGGGATTATTATCACTTCAATACCAACCCCGTTTACACACCGGAAAGTGTCACCGCATTCTACCAAAGTGTGGCCACGGGCAATCCAAATCCCGGATTGTTGAAGCAACAAACTTTTGGGGATTACAAACCAGAGTCAGCCACATCTTACGAAGTCGGCTACAAAACCCTTATTAACAAAAAACTCCTGATTGATTTGTACGGCTATTATACAAAGTATGAGAATTTCATTGGCCGCACCACAGTGCTGCAATCCTCCGATGGCACACTGGCAGGATTGAGTAAATACAAAATCATTTCAGTATCGGTCAATACCACAGACAAGGTCAACACACAAGGCTGGGGACTGTCTGCCGAATATTTGCTGCCGCACAACTTTTCTGTAAATAGCAATGTATACATGGACGAGATCAAAAATGTTCCTGATGGCTTTGTCAGCTATTACAACACACCAAAATTTCGCACCAATATCGGTTTGTCAAACACCGGCATTCTTTACAA
>JAYTGA010000127.1:0-4605 GCA_043733905.1 Segetibacter sp. | reverse complement strand
TTTTATGATTACTGAATGAGAAGAGCCGTGTGAGGTGAGAGTCTCAAGCACGGTTCTGTGAGAGGCTTGGGCTGAAATGCCCTTGCCTACTCGACTGTTCTTCACCAACACAAATTCGCTCCGTTCCACCAAACCACAGGTTGAAAAACCCCAGCCCAGTTTACAGTAGCACAAAAGCCAAATCAAGGAGCCCCCCCGCCAATGGGCAGTTTCATTGGCGGCTGCCTTTTTTTGTTACTTTTTTGGGCAAGCAAGAAAGTAACAAAAACGTGGACAACAAAACATTGAATAAAACAGGGGTGAGTCCACCACCTTCATCACCGGAAGTCCATTTCCTAAGAACCTGAACTCCATTTCGCAAGACCGTAACTCCATTTCGCAAGACTGGAACTCCATTTCGCAAGACCGGAAGTCCATTTCGCAAGACCGGACTGTCATTTCGCGTAAAGTTTTTGACATTTCGTCAGAAGTTAACCCCATTTCGCACCATCTGCCAAACACTTATTTATAATCCCCCATCCTAATCACCTCCTTGCAAAACGAATATTCATTCACATCATTACTGCTCACAATGATTGTTTTATCCGCCGCATACTCACTTACCAGTCGTTCATACAGGTCAAAACCAGTAGTGTCCAGGTTGGTGCAAGGCTCATCCAGCAGCAGAAGCGGCACCCGGCTAAAAAAGGCCTGCGCCAGTTTCACCCGCTGCTTCATGCCGCTGCTATAATAGCGGATCTGTTTGCCGGCAGCTTTTTCCAGGCCGATAATGCGTACGATTTCAACAATAGAAATGTCAATAAACGGTTTGAATTTACTATGAAAAGTAAGGAATTCCGTAGCCGTCATTTCCTCAATCGTTTCAATGTAAGGAGCGGCAATAGCCATGTGCCGGAAGATCGTTTCAGGATCTTTTTTTTGGTTGTCTGCTTCGCAAAAAATGGAACCCTCACTCACATCCATGCTACCTGCTATGATTTGCAGCAGGGTGCTTTTGCCACTCCCGTTGTTACCGGTAATGGCGTAGGAATGGCCGGGAAGAAAGGTGTATTTAAAATGGCGGAATATCCAGTCGCGGTTAAATCGCTTACCGGCATTAGTAAGCTGTATCGTCATCACTTGCTGCAATTTTGGATGGTCGCTTGATGATGCCCGTTTGTGAAGTTTTAATAAAGTTGAGGATGTTGTCCCTTTCCGCCGAAGGCGCAAAAGAAGATTCTATTTTGCTAAGAGCAGCAGTGGTCGTGTTTTTTTCAAGAAAAATGATGCGATAGATGTCAGTGATTTCCTGGATTTTTTCGGTAGAAAACTTTGCACGTTGCAGACCCACAGCATTAATGCCAGCGTATGTCATCGGTTCACGGGCAGCTTTAATATAGGGTGGCACATCTTTGCGTACCACGCCGTTTCCGGCTATGTAGGTGTGGGCGCCAATGCGTGTAAACTGCACTGCACCGCTCAGTCCGCTCACAATGGCGTAGTTGCCCACTTCCACATGCCCCGCCAGTTGAACAGCGTTGGCAAGAATGACATTGTCGCCCAAAATGCAATCGTGGGCAATGTGGGCATAGGCCATAATCAGGCAGTTTTTGCCAAGCACGGTGGTGTACTTGTCTTTTGTTCCCCGGTTCACCGTCACACATTCGCGTATGGTGCTTCCGTCGCCTATTTCAACCGTTGTTTTTTCTCCCACAAATTTTAAATCCTGCGGAATGGCACTGATGACAGCACCGGGAAATATGCGGCAGTTCTTTCCAATTACCGAACCATCCATAATGACTGCATGAGACATGATGTGCGAACCATCGCCTATACTGACCTCACCATGAATGACGGCAAATGGATCAACAGTTACGTTGCTGCCAATCTTTGCATCGGGGTGTATGTGGGCCAGTGGGTGAATGGTGCTCATGCTTTGGGTCTTTTTACAATTTGAGCTACCAAAGTAGCTTCGGTAACAATTTTTTCGCCTACAAATATAGTTCCCTTCATTTCACAGATGCCCCTTCTGATAGGGTGTAGCAATTCCATTTTTAGAATCAGGGTATCTCCCGGCACCACCTTCTGCTTAAACTTGCAATTTTCTATTTTTAAAAAATAAGTATCGTACTTGTCCTCAGTGTCCCGTGGAATAGCGAGGAAGCCGCCTGCCTGTGCAAGTGCCTCCACTTGTAACACACCTGGCATTACAGAATTATTTGGAAAATGACCCTGAAAAAAAGGCTCGTTGTAAGAAACATTCTTAATGGCAATAACCGTTTTTTCTGTCAGCTCTATCACCTTATCCACCATCAGGAATGGGTAGCGGTGCGGCAATACTTGCTCTATCTGCTGAATGTCCAGCACAGGTCTTTTGTTTGGATCATAAGCCGGAACTTGCAGTTTGTTACGCTGCTTTTTGATGTGTTCTTTTATTTTCTTCGCAAATTTTACATTGCTTGCGTGGCCGGGTCTGTTGGCGATAATGTGTGCTTTGAATGGATAACCAACAAGTGCAAGGTCACCTATCACATCCAGCAGTTTGTGGCGTGCAGGTTCGTTGGGGAAACGCAGTTCAAGGTTGTTCAAAATGCCTTCGCTACTGATTTGCACATCTTTTTTGTGAAAAACTTTCGAGATTCTTTCTACCTGATCCTGCGAAACTTCTTTGTCCACCACTACAATGGCATTGTTGATGTCGCCCCCTTTAATGAGGTTGTTGGCTATAAGCCACTCCAGTTCGTGAAAGAAGCAAAACGTGCGGCAACTGGCAATCTGTTTTTGAAAATCAGACATGTTGCGGATGGCAGCATGTTGTGTCCCCAGCACAGGGCTGTTGAAGTCTATTAAAGTATTGATACGGTATTCGTGGTAGGGAAGAGCCACCATTTCTACCTTTTTTTCATCGTCGGAAAATGTGATGTTGTGGTCTATAGTGTAATAAATTTTGACAGCATCCTGTTGTTGCAGGCCAGCTTTTTCAATAGCATTTACAAATGGTTCTGCGCTGCCGTCAAGGATGGGAACTTCTTCACCATCTATTTCGACAAGGGCATTGTCCACCTGCATACCAAACAGGGCTGCCATCAGGTGTTCAACCGTGCTAACCCTTGCACCGTTGTGTTCCAGCGTGGTGCTGCGGTTGGTTTCTACCACATAGTCCACATCAGCTTTGACTGTCGGCTTGCCTGGCAGGTCAGTTCTCTGGAACATGATGCCGCTGTTGGGCGGCGATGGTTTAATGTGCATAGTCACAGACTGCCCGGTATGAATACCTGCGCCTGCTATCGTTATCTCATTTTTTATAGTGTGTTGAAAACTCTGTCCGTTATTATTCATATTGACTGTAAAGGGCTACGAAAGTATGAAAACTATGTCAATAAGTTTGTGAGGTACGATGTTGGACTTTTCCTTTTCGAACAGCGAACAATAAAGACAAACCGTCTCCCAAAGAGAAGTAGTGATTAACTCACCATTCCCCCATAAATCAGGGCGATCAAAATGCCCCCGACAATAATCCTGTACCAGCCAAAGACTTTAAACCCATATTTCTGAAGGTAAGTAATAAAAAATTTGATAGCCAGCAAAGCCACAACAAAGGCAATTACATTGCCCAAAGCAAGCATAGATAAGTTGTGTTTGTCTTTCAACACCTCGGGATGTTCTTTAAAAGTTTTCAAAAGTTTATAGCCGGTTGCAGCCGCCATGGTAGGAACGGCCAGGAAAAAAGAAAACTCGGCAGCCAGCTTGCGTGTCAGCCCCTGCTGCATACCACCAATAATAGATGCTGCACTACGGCTTACGCCGGGAATGAGTGCTATACATTGCCAAAGGCCAATGATAAAACCTTTGGTATAGGTAATACTGCGTTCTTTTTCTATCCATCGGTTTTTGAAAGCATTGTCAATGAACAACAAAACAAATCCGCCCAGCAACAATGTTATGGCAACGGTCAGTGGACTGTCTAATAATTTATCAATCACATCGCTGAGGAGAAAACCGATACCCAATGCAGGAATAACGGCCACGACTAATTTCAGGTAAAACTGCCAGCGACTGAAATTGAAGAACTTCCGCCAGTAAAGAACCACCACGCTCAGGATGGCTCCAAGCTGAATGGCAACGGTAAATAATTTGACAAACACATCGTCTTTAGGCAGGTGAAGCAACCGCTCTGCAATAATCATGTGGCCGGTGCTGGAAACGGGCAAAAACTCTGTGATGCCTTCCACTATTGCTATAATGACGGCTTGTAATGTATTCATGAATGAAATTTAAGGGCGTGTTTCTGTAAGTAATTCTATAAACTGTTGCAATGTTAGTGTATTTACTTTGGGGAAAGTGATGGTGTGCAAAACATCGAAATGCTTATCGTTGGTGACGATGTAATCTGCATTTGAGGCAACTGCACAATCCACAAATTTGTTGTCATCGGGGTCAATGCTTATGAGGTTCCAAAAATAATCAGGGGAAATAAATATTGTATTTTCACTGACAAGTAATTCGTTTAACTCACTGTCAACAGATGTTGTGTTGTACCTTCTCTTCAATTGCTCTTCATACTCAAGTAAAATTTCGGAGGAAATTGCGAGACTATATTTCCCGTCTTTAAAACTCTTGTACAAA
>JAYTGA010000126.1:0-20546 GCA_043733905.1 Segetibacter sp. | reverse complement strand
ACTTTCAAATGTTGTATTCAGATCTGACTTGCAATCTTTATTTTTCCAACTGCAACCTTTGACAATGTTTTTTTCAGAAACCATCTCCGAGAGATTTGTAAGTCTGAAGCAGTTCATTTTTTGGTTTAATCTTGGCAATATTTCTTTATGTCTTGCTTTCAGCAGGCAGAAGTTTTCTGAGCCTGAGAACTTCTTCAGCGCATATTCCCACTCCTCACTGGTTGCAAGCCTGTACTTTATTTTTTTATGGAACTTATATCGTTCCTCTATGGGAAAATTATTTGAATAGGATAGTTGAACCATAGCAGTTCTCCATCTGCAAAACTGAACTGCCAAATCGTAGGAGATATTAATCAAAGGATAGAAATTGTATTTACTATTATTCAAGTATTCACGAAAACTGACCCAATGACCCCATGATACAGGTGCATCCTGATTGATTTTATATTGTGAACTATCCGGGTTTGGAACAGGATGCATGTTGTCAAGAAAATTACGATGGTCATTTCCAAAAAAAGGAGCAGAAGCAGCATTTTTTATAATGCTGTCTAAGTTGAAATTGTAGAAGCTCCGCATAGTATGTTCATATTCCCGGTAGTGGATATTTGCAAGCGGTGCTGCATCAATATAAATATTGTCCCGCAACCAGATTGTGCCGGGTGGATTTGTTTTTTGAGCAATTATTTGACCTGTTAAACTGAGTAGTCCAACAAAAAAAATCATGGTTAGTTTTCGCATCAGAGCTATTCGATTCGAAAGTTATAGAAAAGGTTTCTAACGTAGGTTTATGATAAATGTAAGCCCTTTTTTAATGCGTTTCTTAATCACCTGCTACCCGATTCAAAAATACAGGCAATGATATTCTGATCCCCGACAAGCCATTGTTACGATCACCCGAAAAGGAATGTACATAGTCTACCCTGAAGACTTTCAAAATATTTTCAAGTCCTACAAACACTTCTGAATACCAGGTGCCACTTTGTAGATGGAGCGCATTGGAACTTGTAACCAAAAACCAGTTCAGCTTTTTAAACAAAGGAATCTTGTTGGTAAGCAATCCATTCAAATGATACTCAACAAAAGCGGTAGTATAAAACTTTTCGGTATTGCTGTAAGCATAAAACGGCATTAGCTGATAGCCCTGCAAATACTGAGATACAAGCGTGTGCTGGTTACCAATAAAATGTTGGTAGTCAGGAAAGTAAACTGATTTATTGCTTAAAAAACCACCTGCTCCCAGTCTGTAGTCAATGCTTCCCAATAGCTTCATGTTAAGCTTGTCACTGATGGAGAAACGCCATTTGCCATAATCCACATCGCTGCCAAACAGCTTCTTAATGCCTTGGGTGTAAGTAAGGCTAAACGTTGGATATTTCGATCCGATGCTGAACTTGCGGTCGGGAAACTCCACATACTGAGTGCCGGGCTGCCACCTAAGATTGACCGAGGCAATCAAAGCCTGTTGATGCTGCTGATCAAAGTTTGGTGTAAACTGCCGGTCGGCATAGTCCTTCCATTTTAGCGAAATGGTATTTTCCAAACCAAACCTGTCCTGGTATTGCACATCGCCTGTGGCAATGAAACCATTCCCCAATTCTTTGCTGTAAATGATTCTGCCAAAGTTGGCCTCATATATTTTCAGGTAGTTCCGCTCATAGAGCAGCGTAGAAACCGTGTTGAACAATGGCCGTACAGGGTTATTGTTATCGAACTGAAACACACGTCTGCCACCGGAAACGGCAATGGATGAGAAGTATTTTTTTCCATAAAAATAACTGGCGGCTAACCAGGGATTAAAATGCCTGTTGCTGAAACCATAACGAAGTGTAGGCGTTAGTTCCAGGCGGTTTCTTTTGGTGTCGCTAAATCGTTTTTCGTAAGTAGCCGACAGTTGCACTACAGCTCCTTCAACTGTGTTGTAGTTTATATCGTTGATGACAGGGGGAAATGTGAGCGTTGTTTTTCGTTTCTCTTTACCAAATGACTGCCCGGTCAGCAACAGCCCGACCACACTGGGTTTGTTGTGTATGCGATCGAGCGAATCGAGGTAGTGCGGGTCTTTGCGAACCTGCTCCAGACTGTCTTTTTTCACGTAGTCCCTCACCTCTTCCTGTATCAGGGGCACAGGGCGGATGCTGTCCCAATAGGCCAGTGTTTTTTTGTTGGAGCTGTCCTGAAATCGCAGAATAGTATTGTCAAAAAATCCTTTCGGGAAATTAGGGTTCAGGTTAAACTTGTCATAGACCTGCACAAAATAGCCGGTGGCATCAAAGCCAAAGAACTTGACGGCGGGTGTGATGGTCTGTTGCTTAATGACCCATGTATTGCCCGACGGCACATAGAGTTGCTCTATTAGCAGCGTGTCCACCAATTGCATTTGGTTACGTTTGTAGAGGGTCATTTGCACGCTGTGAATGCGCCATTCGTTTTCAATAATATTGATGTACCCATTGAACAGCGGCTCGTAGTTGCGCCGTGGAATGACCTTGATTCGGCTGATCATCTGGTTATTTTCAAAGAAACTTCCTTCAAAATGATAGCGGTAATACTTGAGTGCATTGTTGCTGATAGGTGATATGAAACCCCGTGGATTCAGGTTGCCGAGGCGGATGTTATTTTGATAAAAAGAAAAGATCTGGGGGCTGCTGAAACCAAAACCATCGCTCTGTCCGCTCACTTTGGTAGAGATGACTTCTATCTTTCGCTTGGGCTTGTCAACCGAGTATTGGGCCACACTTTCTGATAAGAAAATCATTTTGCGCTTGCTGGTATCGCCGTCTTCAAAGTCCACTTTTGAGCCAAGGAATTTTTTAGGATAATTGCGCAGTTTCATCTGCCCTTTGATATAGACTTCGGTGGAGAACTTTTTATTTTCATCTTCGTAAGTACTGCGTTTTTTAATAGCCTGCCTGATGATTTCATAGGCGGGGTCTTCGCCTTTTTTGACCGTCACATTTCCCAGTTCGTAGGTTTGTTCGCTCAGTTCAAAATTGATGACCTGATCTTTTTTATCAACGATTATTTTTTTCTCAACCGCCTTGTAGCCCACATGCTGCACCACCAGGATGTATTCCCCATTATCCAGCGATAAGCTGTAGTGGCCAATGTTGTTAGCCGTAGTACCGCGGAGAGTACCCTTAACAATAATAGAAGCAAACGAAAGAGCCTCCTGTTTGCTATCCGTGACCTTCCCGGAAATTTTTCCCGCAAATAGTGAAACAGAAGAAAGAAAAGTTAGAAAAAAGAATAAAGATGTCCTCATGATTTTGGTTTGCTATTACTGCAAAAATAGGGGAGGCACAATGTAGTTTTTAAAAGAAAACCGTTATAACTAAGTTATTCATTGAGTGGCGCCTGACCTTTTAATTTATTGTGCATTCAGATAAACATACGAACATAAAAAAATGTTGGTAAAGCGTTCCAGCGCTTATTTGTAAACATAGGTGCTAAACACACGTGGGCCAAAATGTACGGGTAATTGTACTTGATTATCGAAAACTGATGTAATCATTTTTAAAGATGGACTTAGTTCTTTATTGATGACACCGGGTGAATGTAATTCCGAAGTTCTAAACCACAAAGGTTTATCGGGAATAGGAAAGCTAAAAAAAACAACTACTTCGAATACTACAATCCAAAATAAGTGAATGAGCATGCAAATCCATTTTCTATATTTACATTCAGGAATACGATTAAAATGGTATTCTAATTCTTCTTGCTTTTCATCGTGCTGCTGGTGGTTGTGTTCACTATGCTGATCCACAAAATCTTTAATTATTTTTGAATTATTTTCAATTATTTGTTTTTCCTGAATATTTTTTGTTACTTCACTTTCGGTTTTATAAGTGCTGCCTTTTGAAATTTTTGCAGGCAAAACAAAAAGAAAAATTGCGGCGAGGAGTAGATATTTGGTGTACATAACGTTGTGTTTTATAACACAAAGCTGCCTCTGAACACCCCCCTAAATCAAGAGCAGAAACACTGAAAAAGAAAGTTGCGTAGTGGTACTGAGTGATGGAAATGCACACTGCGTGGATGTGCGGATAATTGTGGAAGCGTAGAAGCACGTCGAAAAAATCATTCAGGATTTATTTCTTTTTATTTTTTTTAACCAAACAATACATTCACCAAAATTAATTTTTATGAAACTGCTCAAACCAAAATTCCAATACCGCTTTATTTTTAATTTTTTTCTTGTTTTTACAGTTGTAATCCTTGCCGGTTCGTGTCACGATCATGATCAACCGCAGCCAGATCAAAACAAACAAAAGCAACACCAGCGCAAAGGCAGTTCAAGATCACAAAACGTTCCTTTTGTGGTTTCACCCAACAGTCAGATATGCTTTGATTCAAGCCTTTGGACAAGTCAGCTACAGCAATTTTTGGATAATTCAGATGACAGCTCGGTCAACAGTTTGCATTATCTTCCCATGCTGCCGCCAATTGGCTCCAAAGCTTCTTTTGTTGAAATAAAGTATAGCGACTTTTTAAGTATTTTACCCACAAACTACACATCTTTAAAATTCATCCCGGAATCTAAGTTAGGTGACACTTACTTAAGATTGTCGTGTGTGGCCATGAACGGTGGGGCAACTACAGGCTCAAAGAAATACTTAGGGGTTGGTGGTATTGATTCAAGGCCAACGAGCGGATATAATCCTGAAAGTCAGGTTTTGACACTTTCCCGTGCACAGGTCGAGATTATTAAAAGTGCTTCTGCTACTTTGAACATTAATAATGCAACCGATTATTTAGTCTTAAATCCTTTGTCTATTCTTTTTGTTAATGATTTTTACGATACTTATAATCTTTCGTTTTGGAAAGCAGTTTTCATAACCGGTCAGCGTCAGCAGGTTCCTGTTGGCGTAGTTCTTAATCCTTCACCACCTTTTTAATGAGGGGGATTGTTTTTCCTTCAATGTTTTCTAACTTTTTAACCAAAATAATTTTTTATGAAAATCAAACTATTGACTGTTACGCTTTTAGCAATTTCTATTATTTTCCTTTCATCTAAATGCAATGACAAAGTTTCTCTTGCGCCGTCCACACCTCCGGCACCTGCACGGGGAATTGAAACTAAACTTGATGTACTATACCTGGAAAACACTGCTGCTAACTCTGAACTGGAAACGCTAATCAGAAAAGCTAAAAAAGAAAAAATTATTTTACAGTTTTATCATAGAGCTGCAGATGTTCTGTCACTTGGAGCGTGGCCTGCTAAAAAGAAAAACCAATCTATATTGGCTGCCAACGTAGTTATTCTTCATAACCTCACATCGTCAATATTGGACATTAGTGGACAGGACGTTTATTTAGGAGACCAACAAATTCCCGAAGCGGTTTATAAGCAACTTTCTAAAATCATAAACCCCCCACCTGCCCATCAACCTCCTCCCAATCCACCTTATCCTTCTTACATCATTTTTACGCCGGTAGTAGACAATGGGCATGTCGTCTATGACATTGGAACCGCTACTTCTTTACAGGCTAATTTTAGGATTACTCCACTTGGCAGAACCAACCCTTCTCCTCCATTTGATGCAAAATAATTTCTTCTTTTCATTCATTTAAAACCAAACAACATGAAACAAACAATGAAACTTCTTACATGCACACTGCTTATAGGTTTGTGCATCAATTTATCTTCTTGTGGCTCTAATGATCAGGCTAAGAAAAATGATCAGGATAGCGTAAAGCCAAATCAGGATAGTGCCACCGCAAAAACAACTCAACAGTCTGCGGCAGCCACTGTTCATGCGCAAAATGCGCCTTTGCCAACGGCTGAAAAGTTTAAATGGATGTACTTGTCATTTAAAAACGCCCTTGCTAAGAGCCCTGACAGAATAAAATTTGTTTGTTCCAGAACACCAGCCGGCGACCCCTCCTTGTCTTGTTTTCCATTGAACGCAGCCCCGTCAATAGAAGCAAACGTGTTGCGTAATTCCAAATTTTCGATTTCAAGGACTGATGGGGGTGTTGATATCAGGCCATCCTTACTATTAGATGAACATGACGAGGGACTTATTTTGACCATTGAACAAATGAAGCAGTTGAAAAGGGCAGTTGATGTAATCCGTCTGGCAACTGCTATACAACCGGATGATTATTTTTACCTGGTGCCAACCAAAATTTATTGTTCTGATGCCTCTTCCACCACAGAAGAAGTCAACTATACTTATATGGTCTCATTTAGAAACAAGCCTACAGGAGTTTATTTAAACCCTTCGCCCCCCTTTACACTTGCACATCTATGACCCAATACCTATTCGAAATCATGGATTATTCAGAGGTGTGGGCTTTGTTCATACCTCTGTATTGGTTTTTTAGAAATCCAAAGCAACCTAAGTGGATGATGCCGGTCATTGTTTATTTGTGGGCGGCGTTGCTAATTAATAGCATGATTGTGATCGGGCATAAATATCCATTATATTGCCACAAAATATTTCACCCTAACGGCTATTTGTACAATATCCATTCTATCGTCCGATACACTTGTTTTTTTTGGTTTTTTGTTTGGATAAAAGAGCCTTTTACAGTTCAGTATAAAACATTGCTGCCTGTTATCTCCTTTGCATTTGTGGTAATTATTTTTGTGTTTTTTGATCGTTTCAATGATCAGTCCTTTAGTTCAAAACTGCTTTCTACCGAGGCTGGATTGTTGTTAGTTTATTGCCTACAGTTTTATCTTTTTAAACTCAACACCGACACCGATGAAACTGATAAGAAAGACTTTTGGATTGTAACGGGTCTAAGCATTTATGTGCTTTACAATTTTTTCTGCTTTCTGTTTTTTAACCATCTTTACAATCTTAAATACGAAAAACTGGTGTTTAACATGTGGTATGTACACAATGCTACTTTCATTATTTTATGTGTTTTTATCGCTAAATCTATAAACATTGGAAATAAAAAATGACATAGGTTATTTCATTTACCCATTGGCCATTATGGTGGTCTTGTTTAGTAGTTTTCTTTATTCTTTTCTGATTGCACAGCGTAAAAAACTACAGCACCAAAAAGACCTGGATGCTTTGCGGGAAGGGCAGCAAAACCAACTAATAGAATCTGCAGTACGCAGCGAGGAAACCGAACGGCACCGCATTGCCGAAACACTGCACGACGAAGTGGGTGCTATTCTATCGTCGGCAAAACTGCACTGGCAGGGCATTAAATACAACACGCTTGACCAGCGGGACAAGGCACTCTATGACAAAGGCAAAGAACTGCTGGATAATGGCATTCAGCGTGTGAGGGGCATATCGCACAATCTGCACTCAAGCATTTTAAAAGAATTTGGACTGAACGAGGCCATCAGGCATTTTGTGAACACTACGCTGAAAGGTACCATGATAGAGGCTTCTACCGACCTGGATGACAATTACAAAACCGAAAATCCTGAAAATGACATCAGCATCTATCGCATTGTCCAGGAACTGATCAACAATATTTTAAAATATGCCAACGCAAAGGAATTAAATATCCGCTCGGTGTTTTCCCAAGGTCAACTAGAAATTACTCTTCAACACAATGGTATTGGGCTGACGCAAAACCAGTTTCAGGATCTGCGCTACGAAAAAGAAGGATTGGGATTAAAAAATATTCAGAACCGTATCATTCTTTTAAAAGGTTCCATCAACTTTAACCTGGCAGAAGATGGCTATTCAATCTATATAACTGCACCAATCAACAACAAACCATGAAAACCATTACTATTGCTATTGCAGACGACTATAAAATTTTCAGAGACGGGCTAAAAGTTGGTTTAAGCAGAGATGATGCGCTGAAAGTGGTGCTGGAAGCAGATAATGGCGAAGACCTGCTGGCACAACTGGCTACGCAACAGGTAGATGTGATATTGATGGATCTGAAAATGCCCATTATGGATGGTATGGAGGCTACCAAAGAGGTTAGGAAAAACTATCCTGACACTAAAGTGCTGGTAGTGACCATGTACGACGATGACAAGTTTATCATTCACTTGATGGAAAACGGGGCAAATGGTTATTTACTAAAAAATGCAGACGGCGATGAAATTGTAAAGGCCATTCATGCAGTGCACGAAAATGATTATTATTTCAACGACCTTGTCAATAAAGCGCTATTAAAAAAGCTGGTTCATAAGAAAATAATCAAGCCGTCATTTAACGACAATGTTGAATTTACCGAACGTGAACTGGAGGTGTTAAAACTTATTTGCGATGAAAAAACGAATGTAGAAATTGGTAAAATTATTTTTTTAAGCCCAAGATCAGTTGAGGGTATTCGTCAAAGACTGATTGAAAAAACAGGAGTTCGTAATACTGCAGGCTTAGTCATGTTTGCAGTAAAATCGGGTCTCTGTTAGCCATCTCTTCTCTATTATTCATGAAACAGAAACGGGTTTTAACTAAACTAAAGCACCCCCTTATCGTTTGGTTAAATACATTCGTTCCATGAAACACTTACTGGCACTCATTCTGTTAGCCGCCTGCACCGCCAAACTATCTGCCCAAGACAATGTGACTACTGCAAAATGGAAACCCGGCCAGGTGGTGATAGACGGCATTGCCAATGAATGGCCTCAACCGCTCAATTTATATGAAAGCAGCACCGGTCTGCAGTTTGCCATTGCCAACGACAGCACTCATGTCTATGTTTGCATTGCCACCAACACCCAGGCCAATGCCAAAAGGCTGATGAAGACTGGTTTGGACATTGAATTGTCTTCTAAAGAAAAGAATAAAAAGTTTGCTGCTATCATTCACATCCCTGCCACACAACTCGACCCCGGCGAGCCTAAAGGGAAAGAAGCCAAGCCTTACCTTCTCAACCAGCTGGACGGTTTTAGCCAGATGGTCGGCATCTATAAAAGCCAGCTCAAAACAATGACAACCGAAGGCTTTGCCACCAAAAACGGCCAGCAAGCTATCAACGATCAAAACGGCATTGATCTGGCTGTGGGACACGACAGTTTGAAAAGTATTATTTACGAACTCTCTGTGCCGTTGAAGGAACTCTACGGAGCCAATACAACACAGCTAAAGGAAGAACTAACCCTTCGTGTGAATGTAAAGCAACTGGATGCCCCTGCTTCTTTTTTCAAAGAAGAAACCAACCGAAATCATGGAGCAGGTCGCGGAAGAAATGGGATGCACAGACCTGGTACAAGCACTGAGAACGAACCCTCCAACGAAGAAAATAATGGTTCTAAACCGGAAAGAATGGTGACACTCCTAAAAGCATCTTTTAAGCAAAAGTTTCGCCTGACGGGTGGGGAGTAAGTCCTTTTTTTCTATTGTTTTTTTACAGGGAAAAATTGCTAGACAAACCACCTCACTGCCAGTTCATATCCTTTCAACCCAAGGCCCGTAATGGTGCCTTTGCATTTTGCAGAAATGTAATTGTTCATTTTCCTGAAATCTTCCCTGGCTGCCACGTTGCTGATATGCACCTCCACCACCCGTGTTGTGATGGCGGCAATCGCATCGCCAATAGCAACCGAAGTATGGGTGTAAGCACCTGCATTCAGCACAATTCCGTCGTAATCAAAGCCTACTTTTTGCAACTGGTTTACCAGCTCCCCTTCCACATTGCTCTGGTAATAAGTAAAGCTGATGTTGGGGAAAATGCTTTGCAATTGCTCCATGTAACTATCAAACGTTTGTGTGCCATATATTTCCGGCTCACGAACACCAAGCAGATTAAGATTTGGACCATTAATGATAGCGATGCGCATGAAGAATCAGGAATTAAAAATTAAAAAATTGACAGAAAATGGCTTATCATTATTCATGGCTTACAGTTCAAAGCTCAAAGCTCAAAGCTAATATCTCATAGCTCATAGTTCAAAGCTCATTGCTCCTTCATCATTTCAATAAACTCATCAAACAAATACCTGCTGTCGTGCGGGCCTGGAAAACTTTCTGGATGATACTGCACACTGAATGCAGGCTTGCTTTTCATCCTGAAACCTTCTATGCTGTCATCGTTCAGGTTCACATGTGTGATCTCAAGGTCGGGGTGGTTTTTCACTGCTTCTTTGTCCACGCCAAACCCATGATTTTGTGTGGTGATCTCACATTTTCCGTTCAGAATATTTTTCACCGGGTGATTCAGTCCTCTATGCCCGTGGTGCATTTTATAAGTTGGAATATCGTTTGCCAAAGCCAGCAATTGGTGACCCAGGCAAATGCCAAACAAGGGTTTGTTTTCGGCTAAAATTTCTTTGACTGTGTTGACTGCATCACTCATGGCAGCCGGGTCGCCGGGTCCGTTGGAAATGAAATAGCCCAAAGGATTGAACGCCTTCATTTCACTCACCGAAACTGTGGAAGGGAACACTTTCACATGCGCACCTCTTTCTGTCATGCAGGTCAGAATATTTTTCTTAACACCAAAATCCACCACCGCTATTTTGAGTGTGGAGTTGCTGTCTCCGGATTCATACATTGCCGCAGTGCTTACTTTAGAAGCCAGTTCCAGCCCTGCCATTGAAGGCACCTTTGCCAGTTGTTCTTTTAATTGTTCAATATTGTCTGTTTCAGAACTGATGATACAGTTCATCGCACCGCTTTCCCTGATGTGCGCTACCAATGCCCTTGTATCAATGTCTTCAATGCTTACAATCCCATTTTGCACCAGGTATTCACTCAGCGAACCCTTAGCTTGTTTTCGGCTAAAAAGATCTTCAAGGTTGCGGCCAATGAGGCCGGTAATCTTTACGGAATCACTTTCCACATCATATTCATTCACACCATAGTTGCCGGTGTGAACGTTGTTCATGATCACAATCTGCCCATAATAGCTTGGGTCTGTAAATACTTCCTGGTAGCCTGTCATGCCTGTGTTAAAGCATATTTCGCCGGTTGTCGTTCCAATTTTTCCAAACGGTTTACCCTGGAAAAAAGTGCCATCTGCAAGAAGAAGAGTCGCAATAGAAGGATTAATCATGACCCGGAAAAGGTGTTTAAATATTTGAGGAAAACTCAGTTTTTTTCGCAAAAATACTTCTTTCCGCATGTTTGAAAGACGGTTGTATTAAAACATCTATTTCCTAACTTTGAAACAACGATTAAAATTCAACCAAATGAAAAATTCAATCGGTTATTTTGAGATTCAATCTTCCGACCCCTCACGGGATATAAAGTTTTATGAAACCCTCTTCGGGTGGCGATTTTACCGTCAGCAGTTTATTGAAATTGAGTATTACCGGATAGAAACAGACAGCATCAGCGGCGGATTATTGAAAAGACCTGTAAACATCCCTCCACCACAGTTTGGCACCAATGCTTTCGTTTGTTCTGTACAAGTGGACAACTTTGATAAAACCAGCGAACTCATACTTGAAAACGGTGGACAAATCGCCATGCCCAAATTTGCCATCCCCGGCCGTTGCTGGCAAGGCTATTTCATGGATTTAGACAACAACACCTTTGGCTTATTTGAACCTGATGAAAAGGCAAAATAAGGATATAAATTTGTCATTTCATCCATGCAGGCTTATTCTTCATCACCTCTTTATAAATCCTGCATTTCGCAGAATGCGCACCAGTCAAGTAGCCAATGCTCATCAAAAATTCATTCACGATTTCGCCGCCGGTGAAAAGAAAAGTTTTTTTGAAAAGGATGATCCATTCTTCTTTGGTTTTAGGATGGTGCAATTTGAGCCATTTTTCAAATGAGCCAAATTCGTTTTGCAGTGCCAGAATGGCTTTGGCATTTTCAATGGCAGCATTTACCTTCAACCTGTTGCGGATAATGCCGGGATCAGACAGGAGCCGCTCCCGATCTGAATCCTGGTAGGCTGCTACTTTTTTTAGATCGAAGTTGTCGTAAGCTTTTCTGAAAGTTGTTTCTTTTTTTAAAATCGTTTCCCAGCTAAGACCTGCCTGGTTTATTTCGAGCACAAGGCGGCAAAATAATTCGTTGTCATCGTGAATAGGAAAGCCATACAAATGATCGTGATAGGCTTTGTGCAAAGTCTGTTTATCTCCTGACATTGATTCAATTGCTTCACAATAAGACATAGAGTTTTTTTGGGTTGATAAAATTAAATAAGAAACACTGAAATGTTGTTGCGGATCTGGTTGCTTTATTCATATTTCTCCAAAGAATCTTTCTAAATTGTTTTTCCTGCAAAAAAGGCACAAACAAAACTGCCACACTTTTCGGGTGTGGCAGTCATTCTATATTGTCAGTAGATTAAACCAATTTTGCTTTTGCTATTTCAGGTTTGTATTCAGGTTCTACTTCAGTCGCTGGTTTGCCCAATGGTCTTTTTTTACCAAAATCCATCAGTATTGGCGCAGCTACAAAGATGGAAGAGTAAGTACCAGTCACAACACCTATCAGCATTGCAAAGGCAAATCCACGGGTAACTTCACCACCAAAAATGAACAACGACAGAATGGTCAAAAACACTGTCAGTGAAGTCATAATGGTACGGCTCAAAGTTTCATTAATGGCTTTGTTAATGATAGTTCCTCTGTCTGTATTTTTCATAATGCGGCTGTCCTCACGGATACGGTCAAATACAATGACGGTATCGTTCATGGAGAAACCAATCACGGTTAAGATGGCTGCAATGAAGTGTTGGTCAATTTCCAGGGGAAATGGTACAATACTACGAAGGAAGCTGAACACAGCAAGTGTCACAAATACATCGTGGAGCAATGAAACAATCGTACCCAATGAATATCTCCAGTCGCGGAAACGGATGAAGATATAGAGACAGATAACGAGCAAAGCTACGATTGTCGCTGTCTTTGCACCCGTCTTCAAATCGTCGGAAATGGTTGGTAAAACCGTTTGTGAACTTTGTTTGTAATTCTTGTCAAACTCACGATAAGTGAGACCTTGCGGCAAATATTTGTTCAGACCCTGGTACAATTTAAACTCTACAAGCGAATCAATATTGTTGCCTGTCTCTTTGATTTTGTAAGAGGTGGTAATATTCAATTGCCGGTTAGAACCAATCGTTTTGATGATTGGATATTCACCGTAAGTTTCTTTCAGTGTATTCCTGATTTCATCGTTGTTGACAGGTTTGTCAAAACGAACCGTGTAACTACGCCCACCGCTAAATTCTACACCTTCGTCAAAACCGTGGAAGAAGGAACCAACGCCAAGCAGCAAAACAACAACAGAAATGCCGTAAGCCACTTTTCTGTATTCTACAAATTTGTAGGCAGCATGTTTAAATATTTTGCGGCTGATACCTGTAAAATATTCAAAGTGACGGTCTTTCTTTGTGTACCAGTCCGAAACCAGCCTTGAAATAAGGATACCGCAGAACAACGACAACAGAATACCAAGAATCTGTGTGGTTGCAAAACCAAGCACAGGACCAAGACCGAAGTAAAACAAAATGATTGCGGTCAATAAAGTTGTAACGTGACCATCCAGAACAGGAGCCATCGCTCGTCGGTAACCATCGTTCACCGCCGTCTGGTAATTTTTCCCCCGTGTCAGCTCTTCTTTAATTCTTTCAAAAATGATAACGTTGGTATCCACTGCCAAACCAACTGTTAGTACCAAGCCTGCAATACCTGCAGCGGTTAACGTTGCCCCAAGTGCAGCAAGAATACCGAAAGTAAATAGCAAGTTTAGAATCAAAGCAATGTTAGCCACCCATCCTGCTGTGTTAAAGTAAACCAGCATCAGTACAAAGATGATGATGAACGCAACGACAAATGCCATTGTTCCGCCCTTTACTGCATCTTGTCCAAGAGTAGGGCCAACCACTTGTTCCTGAACAATTTTAGCAGGAGCTGGCAGTTTTCCGCTTTTCAAAATATCAGATAAATCCTGCGCATCGGTCAGGGAATAGCTACCGGTAATTTCTGAACTTCCGTTGGGGATGACACCGTTTACAAAAGGCGCACTATAAACAATCTGATCCATCACGATGGCGATTGGTTTACCAATGTTATCGCCGGTCATTTTTGCCCAGATTTTTTCACCTACTTTATCCATGTTCATCTTTATAGCAACACGGCCTCTTTCGTCAAAATCCTGGCGTGCATCGCTTACGTGTTCGCCTTCCAGTTTAGCCATTTGTGCACCTTCAATCGTTTTGACTGCATACACTGGTAAAATGCCTGCTGCTTTAGGGTCATCAGACTCAGACTTTCCAAACATCCACACAAGGTTTGCAGGAAATTTCCCTTTCACCATTTCCATGTTCATATAGCTGTTGAAAGTGCCTGTGTCCTTTGTCTGAATGTAACCGATAGCAGCAGGAAACTGTGTTTGCCCGTCTTTACCTTGTTGCGGCTGTAGCACCTGCATAATAGAACTGATTGGATGTTCGTTCTGCCCTTTCACAGAAGCCGTTTTACTGTTTTTGTTGGTGTCAACATCACTCAGTTTAGCTGTTTTGGTTGTATCAACTTTTGCAGTAGATGCAGTGTTTACCGTATCTTTTTTTACAGAAAGACTATCTTCTATTTTGGTACCGTTCAGGTAGGCAGACAGGTTTTTCTCAGCAGCCTGGTAACCTGTGTAAATGTCACCGATATTATACAGCTCAAAGAATTGTAGGTTGGCAGTTGATTGCAGGTATTTACGTACTCTTTCAGGATCCGTAACACCAGCCAGTTCTATGTTGATAGAGCCTTTGGCTTCATCAAGGTTGATGGTTGGCTGTGCAACACCAAACTTGTCAATCCGTGTACGGAGGATGTTGTAAGTATTCTTTATTGCACCTTTCGCTTCGCCGCGAATGTAATCAAGCACGGAGGCATCGCTGCTTTCGTAAGTAAGACGTTTATTACTTGCTGCTGCAAATATGGTTGCCAGTTTGCCATCAGGAGCGTTGGTTTTATATTCTTCTGAAAACAGGGTAATGTAATCCGCATTGCTGTTGGCTTTGCGGGCATTTGCCTGGTCAAGGGCTTTGTTAAAATTTGCATCCCGATTATAACCCGACAGCGATTTAATCAGTCCGTCAAGACCCACTTCCATGGTCACGTTCATGCCGCCCTGCAGGTCAAGACCCAGCATGAGTTCCTGGTTTTTGGCATACTGGTAAGTACCCATGCCAAGAACAATTTTTTCATTTTTAGTACTGTCAAGCAATCGTTGCAGACGGGTTTTTTTAAGCATTGCCAACGTGTCAGCATACAGAACCTGTGCCTGCGGGTCGCTTGCATATTTCTGCTCTGGTGTTTGCGGGTAATTAGCTTTGAGCCATTTTGCGGCTTTTTCTTCCATATTGCTTTCATGGCTGCGAACAAACCATGTAAAACTTAATTGAAATAAGCAGATAACGATTAATAAGATAGCGAAAATCTTCACCAAACCTTTCAGTTGCATAATAAGTGAGTGTTTTACAAAATTTTTTAGAGCGGCAAAGATAATGGTTTGGTTGTAAAAACGGATGGAAAATGCTGATGTGAAAATAATCTGTAAAACTCTTGAAAATCAGTTGGTTAGATTGGTTGTTTCAATTTGGGAAAAAAGGTTTGACAGAGAAGTTGTGGAGGTTTGTTTGTTTATTGCAGACATGGTATCCTTGTATTTTTGAAACGTTATTCCTTATTTAGCACTCCAGAGTAGTATAAAAAAGGTTTTGTTTCTTTTGCTAAATAATAGTTCATAAATTATCAATATATTTTTCACCCTGCATCAGTTGCAGGTAGTCAGGAAAACATGTTTCCTATGGGGGGAAACAGCTTGAATTTATGCCCACATAGATATTTTACACCTGATCATTTCTGAAAAAGGTTGATTGAATATAGACTTCTTAGTTTTCAACTATTGGCTACGGCCGTTCCATACTTTTTCACTCCTACTCAATCCCTTACCTTAGCAGCCACATAAAAAAAGCAATGCCTACTATACTAATCATTGACGACGAAAAATCAATAAGAAAAACGCTGGTTGAAATACTGGGATTTGAAGGTTATAAAATGGATGAAGCTGCCGACGGCGAAGAAGGGTTGAGAAAATTCCAGGCAACCACATACGATGTGGTGCTTTGCGACATCAAAATGCCCAAAGTAGATGGACTTGAATTTTTGAGTAAGGCCAACGCTATCAATCCTGATGTTCCCATCATTATGATTAGCGGACATGGCAACATAGAAACCGCTGTTGAAGCGGTCAAAAAGGGTGCTTTTGACTTCATCAGCAAACCACCCGACCTCAACCGCTTGCTGATTACCATTCGCAATGCGACTGATAAAAACAAACTGGTGAAAGAAACCAAAGTGCTGAAACGCAGGGTGAGTAAGGTGCAGGAAATGATAGGCGAAAGCGATGCCATCAAAAAAATAAAAGAAACGATTGAAAAAGTTGCACCAACCGAGGCAAGGGTGATGATCACCGGCGAAAATGGTAGTGGCAAAGAACTGGTAGCCCGCTGGCTGCATGAAAAAAGCAGCAGGGCAGAGGCTGGGCAACTGGTTGAAGTAAACTGCGCCGCCATACCCGGCGAACTGATAGAAAGTGAATTGTTTGGTCATGAAAAAGGGTCTTTTACTTCAGCCATCAAACAGCGCATAGGCAAATTTGAACTGGCGAATGGTGGTACTCTTTTCTTAGATGAAATAGGTGATATGAGCCTGAACGCACAGGCCAAAGTTCTCCGTGCATTGCAGGAAGGAAAAATTACCCGTGTGGGCGGCGAAAAAGAAATAGCTGTGGACGTGAGGGTGGTGGCTGCCACCAACAAAAACCTGTTGGAAGAAGTAGAAAAGAAAAACTTTCGCATAGATCTCTATCACAGGCTTGGAGTCATCCTTATTCATGTTCCATCGCTCAACGACAGAAGGGAGGATATTCCGCTGCTCATTCAAAAATTTCTAAAAGACATTGCCGAAGACTATGGACAATCGCCCAAAGCCATTGATGCCAAAGCCATCGAAAGTCTTCAAAAACACAACTGGACAGGCAACATCCGCGAACTGCGCAATGTTGTGGAAAGGCTAATTATTCTTTCAGGCAAAACCATTACGGCTGAAGATGTGGTGAGTTATGTGGCTATTTGAAAAATGTTGAGAGTTTAGGAAAATGCATCGTTGGCGAATATGTATTAGAGTGCGAATTTAAAAAAGCAAGATCTTTTTCGAAAGAAATAAGAGCCTGTTTAAAATTATAAAGAAATTTTATTTCTCACAAAGAAACAAAGAAATACAAAAGGGCGAAGAATTTAAAATGGCTTTGTTTTTGAATAATCTGGTAAAAAAGCTAACAATTTTACTGAACTTACATTCCTCCATGAATACTTATCTCATGCAATGCCAATTGATATAAATTATTTTATGCAAAAGTTCAATATCAGGTGTCGTAATATTCCAATTCCAGAATGATTAGATTCGTAAGCATTTTTTAGTAATTTGTGAGGCTTAAAGTTTAGAACTTCGGAATTCCTTTTGCCTTTTTTCAATAGTGAATTTATGCCTATTACGGTTTCATCTGTTTTTCCTTCAAGTAAATAACCTAACATACAACCTAAAGGATATTTTTCAGAAATAAATCTATCCATTCCTTCATTTATGTATGCTCCCTTTAAGGCCGAATCCTTTTCCTTTAATCTCTTGGCTTCCATATAACAATAAAATCTTTGCTTATTCCATATTTTGAAGTAAACAAAATCAATTCTAGACAGTTTATTTGCAAAACCTTTCTCTTGATTGTCGGTTTTGGCTAATAGTTTATTTTCTGTCATACAAGTAATTCCTTTTTCCAAAGAAAGCGGACTTTCATTTACATAATGACCTAACAACTCGGAAAAATCATTTTCATGCCAATTCGTTTGATATTTCTTTTCTGTAATAGCTACATTATATGCATTGACAATTAATTCAATGCAGTCTTCTTCAAAAGCTATTCTGTAAACCGAACTAAGATTCATCGTGCTCTCCGTTTAAAATTTCAAGAATTAATTCGGAGGCATCTTCCAAAGCCATTGATTGTGACCAAAATCTACGTTGATTAGGGCGAATTATATAAATATCGTCTCCTTTTTTATAGTTAAGTTTTTTTCTAAAATAGATATTTGTGGCTTTCTTTTCCCATAAATTTTTGTCAAGTTCTTTCAATTCTTCATCTACATATTCTTCAGAAATGAAAACATCTTTTTTTGTTTTTTCGTGAGTAAGTTTAATCATCATCAACGGTGAATTTCTATTGATGCTTTCAAAAACTGTAACATTTGCAAACAAATCCTGACCTTCAAGAAAATCATTGAGTTCAGTACTAATTATCTTTCCGTATACTTCTGTTTGTTCTGGTTTTACTGAATAAAGGGCAATTGATTTTTCTTGTTTGTGAAATAAGTCTACATTATATTTAATACTGTCGTTTATTAGATTAATTTCATTTACATTCAAATTTAAACTCTTATGAATTAGGCTGTCTATATTTTCTGTTATAAATAAATCAAGTTTTTCCTGTTCAAAACTATTATTCAAAAAACTTTTTGACTTTAATTTTGATACAACCTCCTTTGTAGCTTTTTTTATTTTTAAACTTTGTTCATCATTAATATTAATAGGAATAGACAAGTACTCATTCTTCATTATTTGCTCTCTTTCAATTCCGTATGATGAGATGGTCATAAAAAGAAAATAAGTGCTTAGATTTGAGTTAAAGTAACTCAATAGCAAATACAACTCTTCAATATTTTTTGCGCTCGTGTAAAAACCATAAACCCCATCTCTAAATGAACACTGATTTTCAATAAAAGAAGCACAAATACTATTTTGTTCCAAACCTTTTTTGATTATAATATGCGGATTAATGAAAGCTTCAACATCTCCTAATCTTCTAAAGGCTGTTAGTTTTTCTAATTCATTAATATCACCAACCTTATAGTAGTCTTTATAAAACTTGGTTGCTTTGGGAGTTTTGATAGACTTTTTTACATCCCTCAATAACTTATCCGATGTGTAATATCTTGTTATAACATCAGCATCTAAGTATTTTAGATTAGTTAAGGTTTCACTAAATTTGGGTTTATCTTTCTTTTGGGTGAGCAGCTGAAAGCCAACTCCTGATTCTATATTATTTTTTTTAGCAAATTTATTTATAGTATTAAGTTTAGAATTGTCCAACCGTTGTATCAACTCCCAATCATTCATTCCGCCCCACATTGCAACTTTCCAAATTTTAGTATTTGGTTTTTGACATTCTTCTCTTGGCAGATATTTTAAATCAGTAAAGTCAATACTCAACCCATCAATTACATTGGATTTAATGAATGTTTTGGGAGCGTAATAAGCAATTTTATCAGTGGGGTTTTTAGGGTTCTCCTTTTGATAAAATACAATACTTATCGGACCAGTTGCATCACCAAATAATTTTCCTCCAAAATTTTTACCTTTATTACGAAGAATAGAAAAATTAAAAACCTTTTCTACATAACAATCATTGAATAACCATTTCCTAAAACTTTTATATGTTCCGCCAGTGTTGGTTAAAACTTTGGTGTTAAATATCAAAGCTATTTCGCCATTAGGGGCAAACTTTGTTGCCTTGTGCAGAAATGGTAAAACCATTTCTTTGGCAAAACCATATTTTTCGCAATAATTGCGAACGGATTCTAATAAATCAGTTGTTCCGAATGGTGGATTTCCAACTACCAAATTGAACTCAATATTTTCAATTTCTACATTTTGCAGAATGGTATCTCTGCAAAATAGATTTTTACCTTGTTCTTTTAATAATTCATCATTAGGATTGTTGATAAGGTTTGGCAACTGATACTTCTCTTTTTGCCAAAGAGTTTTGTTAGGTTCTAAATTGTCAATCAACGCCAAATACAAACTAAATGCTGCTACTTTTATGGCTTGCGGATGAAGTTCAATACCAAAAATGTTATCAGTTAAGAGTTTTCTTAGCTTCTTAAAATCTGTTAGTTTTTCTTTGTGTTGATTCTCGTAGCGTTTAACCAATCGCTTAAAACTTTCTACTAAAAAAATACCTGAACCACAACTTGGGTCTAAAACTTTTACATTGTAGTTTTTTTCTGTTTTGTTGATTGGTAGTTTCTCATTCAGAATAAACTCCACCAATGCAGGAGGAGTATAATATGTTCCTGTTCTTTTCTTTAGATCAGGATCAGTTTTAAACAAGAAATTTTCATAAATCTCGCTCAGCAACTCAATTTGGATGATGCTGAAATCAAACAATCTCCAATTTGGGTATAGTTCTAACTGGGCAGTGTTTTCATTCCCACTTGTAAAACATTTTTTTATAAGTTGAAGTTGATTAACAGATATTGTTTCGCCTTTTTCTAAAGTAAAAACATTGCCATTAAAATCATCTTCCAATCGTTCGTACAATTGGTAAGTAGCATCAACATCATCTAAAATGTCAAAATATCTACCTGCATCTTTTATATAGAGAGAATATAGTTTTTTGTCAGTAGCGCCCCTGTCTTCAAGGTACAATAGAAATAATGAACGAAGTATAATTTTATGAATAAAATTAATTTCAAGTCCTTGTTGTTCCAGTTTGTTAGCAGTATTTACTAAACTTTCTACCAAATATTTATCAACCCTTTTTTTCAAATTGATTTTGTCTCTTATAAATTTGGCTTCTTCCAACGTCCAAACAATTCC
>JAYTGA010000125.1:0-6287 GCA_043733905.1 Segetibacter sp. | reverse complement strand
CAACCAAAATTTTAAACCAGAACTACAGACCTTATTATCACTCAATTTCCAATTCTTTGATAAAAATAATTCACTAATTTACACCTTGTGAAGTATAATTAAAGAAGCAAATGAGTTGACAGCCATTTTTGCAGCGACTGATAAAACAGCTAAGGCTGACAAAGCCAGCAAAGATTTATCACCAAAGAATAAACATTGAATTTTACCAAAGGCATATAAATATTACATGGACATATCAGACATCATACATCCTCAAATCAGACATTTATGATTTTACAACGAAGAAACAGAATCCTTAGAATTACACCCGCGATCCGTTCAATGGTTGCTGAAACCATCATTACCCCTGCCGATTTCATTGCCCCGCTTTTCATTGATGAAGGCGAAAACATCTCTATAGAAATTGCTTCTATGCCTGATTATTATCGCCGCAGCATAGACCTTACCGTCAAAGAAGTGCAGGAATTGTGGAGCCTTGGCATTAAGAGTGTCTTGCTGTTTATAAAATGCAAAGACGGGTGGAAAGACAACACCGGTAAAGAAGCATGGAACCCTAACGGCCTGATGCAACGAAGTATAAAAGCCATTAAAGAAGCCGTGCCGGAAATGTATGTTATGACCGATGTGGCCCTTGACCCCTACTCTTCTTTCGGCCACGATGGCATTGTAGAAAACGGGGAAATAGTGAACGATCCGACTGTAGAAGCATTGGTAAAAATGAGCATCAGCCACGCACAGGCAGGTGCTGACATGGTGGCACCCAGCGACATGATGGATGGCCGCATAGCCGCCATCAGGCAGGGCTTGGAAGAGAATGGTTTTACGAAAACCGGCATCATGGCTTACAGTGCCAAGTATGCTTCCTGCTTCTATGGACCGTTTAGAGATGCATTGGATAGTGCGCCTGGTTTTGGAGACAAAAAGACTTACCAGATGGATTATTGCAACCGCACAGAAGCCATTAAAGAAACACTGATGGACATTGAAGAAGGTGCCGACATTGTGATGGTAAAGCCTGGTCTGCCCTATCTCGACATTGTTCGTGAAGTAAAAAATGCAGTGGATGTTCCCGTGAGTGTGTATAACATCAGTGGCGAATACAGCATGATAAAAGCTGCTGCACAAAGAGGTTGGATAGATGAAAACAAAGCCATCATCGAAACATTAACTTCCATTAAAAGAGCAGGTGGGGATTTGATCGCCACTTATTTTGCGAAAGATGCGGCAAAACTGATTGGGTAAATTGAACATAAGAATTGCTTTATGAATGATGGAAAATTTAAAATGGTTTTATAATTTTGATAAATGGAAACAAAGGAAATATTAAATACTATAAAGAATTCAGTTCACCAGATATTACCTGATGCAATCGTGATGCTTTTTGGAAGCAGGGCAAGTAATACAGCAAACGAAGAAAGCGATTGGGATATTCTGGTTATTGATAAGTATCCTGTGAGTCGTTCTTTGCAAAGGAAGGTACGCAATCACCTGTTTCCATTAAGTCTGCAATTGTCAACATTAATCCATACAATAGTGGTTAATGAAAACGATTGCGAAGAAAACCCATCTTACTATTCTCTTCGTCAATCCGTACTTTGTAATCCTGTTTTATCCTAATGTCAATACAAACCAAAAAACATAGCTTTGAAAGGCAATAAATTATAAATGGACAGACCCATTATCTATACCATAGGCCATTCCAACCACCCCGCCGAAGTGTTTCTTAATTTGCTAAAAGCATACTCCATCAATTGTTTGATTGATGTAAGAAGTGTTGCGGCCAGTTCATACAATCCCCAATACAACAAAGAACCGCTGGCCAATCTGCTGAAAGAAAACGACATTATTTACTTGCACTTTGCCAAGGAATTTGGGGCAAGGCACACAGACCCGGACTTACTGGATGAAAACGGAAAAGTTAATTTTGAACTGGTACGAAAATCATGGCATTTCAAAAACGGGGTAGAGCGGCTTTGGCAAGGCATTGAAAAGCAGTACACCATTGCCCTCATGTGTTCCGAAAGCGATCCCTTGGATTGTCACCGGTTTTCGATGATATCAATTGCTTTGCAAAAAAATGGGTTTGAGGTAAACCATATTCTTAAAGACAAAACTGTCAAAACAAGTGCAGCATTAGAAAGCCAGCTTTTGAAAAAATATGAAAAGAAAATCCCGCAACCCGACATGTTTCAGCCCCACATTTCAACAGGTGAGCAATTGGAGGTTGCCTACCGCCTCCTGAACAAGGAAATCGCTTTTTCACCCAATGCCAAACAATTACAAACAGAAAACGATGATTAAACTGTTCACCATAGGGTTTGCAGGCAAATCGGCAGAAAAGTTTTTTACACTGTTGCGCAGTAATGGGGTGAAAAAAATTGTGGACACCAGGATAAACAATGTGTCGCAACTGGCTGGTTATGCCAAGGGTTCGGACTTGAAATTTTTCGCAGAAGAAATTGGGCAAATCAGTTACGAACACAATATAGATTTGGCTCCTACCAAAGAATTACTTTCCAAATACAGGGACAAAAAAATGAGTTGGGGCGAATATGAAATTGATTACCTGAATCTGTTGGATAGCAGGAAAATTGTACAGAAATTAAACGTTGATACTCTGCACGAAAACTGCCTCTTGTGCAGCGAACACACGCCAGAAAAATGCCACCGGAGGCTTCTTGCCGAATACTTAAAAGAAGTAAGAAACGACATTGAAATCATTCACCTCGTAAAATAGTTTGCATCTATGATGACAAGGTTTATCTGCCTCGCAAACTCCTTAAAAGAAGGTGGAAGATGTCTTGCCGGCATTGAATTAGACAGTAACAATTTGCTGGTAATTATAGAGGGGAAACCCAAATGGATAAGACCCGTGTACCACACTGCACATGGTGAAGTTCCCAACTCAATCGCTGCTCCTTTTCGTCTTTTAGACATTCTTGAGTTAGACCTCACAACTGCCTGTCCACAAGGTTACCAATCGGAAAATGTAATTTTCAATCAAACTTCAATACAAGTAACCGGCCATTATAACAGCAGCGGTTTGGTTGATTTATGCGACAATGAACCATTGATTTTTGGCAACAGGGGCAAAGCAGTTCCGCAGGATAAGATTGGCGATTTACATTACTCACTGATGCTGATAAGTGTTACTCAATTTGAAGTAACGCAGAATTATGACATTCCCGACAAGCCAAATTAAGATTGGAGTTTTCACATAATGGGAACAGTTATAACTTCCCAATCACCGACCCGGTTTTTATCAATAATTATACAAAAAACAAAAGGTTATTAACAGGCATACAGCGGCTTTTTCTCACTTTATCTTTAACCATTGCCTGGAAAGACTGGTATTACAAACTCATTGCCGGAATTATTGCAGTATGATAGAATTTCAAACAATAGTTTCACCAAGAGTAAGATTTACCGCAAAGTTCTGCTGCATTTACAAGCTATATCTGGATGATTTAATAATTTTGAAGCATGGAGACAACTGAGGTATTATCAAAAATGCGCGACATTGTACACACGGTTTTGCCAAATGCCAAGGTTATTTTGTTTGGCAGCAGAGCCAATAATACAGCCCATGACGAAAGCGATTGGGATTTGCTGGTACTTCATAAAACAAGCATTGACTACAGATTAAAATCGGCTGTGCGGGATGCACTTTTTCCGCTTAGCCTCGAAATGCTTTCACTCATTCACAGCGTTGTAGTAAATGAGAATGAATGGCAAAATAATCCCGGATGGTACTCCCTAAAATTATCTATTTCCAGCAATCCCGTAATTGAAGCATGACACAGCCAAATGCTTTAATAAAAACCAGCAATTGAATACATCAACTACATCGAAAAACTTATTACAGCAAATGAATATTTCCAATAGCCAGCAACTTTTCTCCCGTGCCCAACAGTCAATTCCAGGTGGAGTCAATTCCCCGGTCCGGGCTTTTAAAAGTGTGGGCGGCACACCGATATTTATTAATAGAGCAAAAGGTGCTTACCTGTTTGATGAAGATGAAAACCGTTACGTAGACTACATTTCATCATGGGGGCCAATGATTTTGGGACATGCTTACGAACCTGTTGTCAAAGCCATTCAGGAATATGCGGAACACTCTACTTCTTATGGTGCACCTACGCTGCTGGAGATAGAAATGGCGGAACTGATCATTAGTATGGTTCCAAATGTGGACATGATCCGCATGGTAAGCAGCGGTACGGAGGCATGCATGAGCGCCTTGCGCCTTGCCCGTGGCTATACGGGGCGAAACAAGGTTATTAAGTTTGAAGGACACTATCACGGACACGCCGATAGCTTCCTTGTCAAGGCGGGCAGTGGCATGGCGACCTTTGGTATTCAAAATGTACCCGGCATTACCGCAGGTGTGGCGCAGGATACACTGGTAGCAGCTTTCAATAACATTAGCGAAGTAGAAAATCTGGTAGCGGAAAACAAAGGCCAGATTGCCGCGATCATCTTAGAACCTGTTGCCGGAAATATGGGCTGCATCTTGCCACAGGCGGGCTTTTTAGAAGCTGTGAGAGAGTTGTGTACAAAAGAAAATATCGTGCTGATCTTTGATGAGGTGATGACAGGTTTCAGGCTGGGTGCAGGTGGTGCACAGCAATTGCTAAACATTGATGCCGACCTGGTCACCTATGGAAAAGTAATTGGCGGAGGCATGCCTGTGGGGGCTTTTGGAGGGAAAAAAGAAATTATGCAGCATATTTCCCCGTTGGGAAATGTTTACCAGGCAGGCACACTCAGCGGCAATCCCATTGCAATGATCGCAGGCTACACTACCCTAAAAACCCTGAATGAAAACCCCGCTATATACCAGGAACTTAACGACAAATGCGCTTACCTCCATCGTGGATTGAACGATGTTTTCAATGTATGGGGACAGCCCTATATTATCAATCGCTTAGGCTCTATGATCAGTGTGCATTTCAGCGATCATGCTGTTACCGATTTTGCGACAGCAGCCTCAGCCAACAATACACGCTTCAGCCGGTTCTTCCATGCCATGCTCAACCGCGGCATCTATCTGCCGCCATCAGCCTTTGAAAGTTGGTTCCTAAACAATGCACTTTCTTATCAGGACATTGACGAAACAATAAAAGCAGCGAAAGAAAGCCTTGATGAAATCAAGTAGGCAGACGTAATGCAACATTCAGTTGAAACCTTTAAGAATTGTGACCGTGTTTTTTAAATAGTCAATTCACCCTATTTTTTAAATGCTTTTGAAGGGCTAAAAGCAAGTCCAACAGACAGGCCACCTTTGCGTTTTGACAATGTTTCTGCAAGAGGATAACCAAAGTCGAAAAGAAGAAAGTTAAGATTAGCCTCAAATCGGATCCAATCAGCTTCCGGCAGCCCTAATTGCAAATTGATGTTTGGTTCTACAAATATGGCTTCAGCCCTATCAAGTCGGTCGAAATGCCAATAGCTTTTTTCAACGTTTGTGTATGTGGTCGAAGATGTTCCATATTGCATGAAGCTAATTCTGCCTCCAAAGGCTGCATGCACATATTTGGCGACCACAATGTTGACCGAGGGCTGAAAATAAAATTTATAAAAGGAAATTTTATATATTTTGCTGTAAAGTACTGAAGTGTCAATACCATCGTCCTGCAAACGATAATTGCCAAAACCAACACCAAAGAAAAGATTGCCCGTTGATTTCTTGCCTTTATTTAAACTGAATCTACCCAATCCCAATTCAATTAGGTTTCTTTTGTATTTTACAATTGATCTGTTTTGATCATCCTCATAATTAAAGTAACTACTGTCGGTTTCATCTCTGTGCCAATAAGCCGCTGTGACTGCCCAATTGTTGCTGTAAGCATAACCGGTCTGAACATCAAAACCTGTATTTGTTAGGTGCGGCTTATTGCTATTACCACCCGGTCCGCCTTCAAAATAATAGGCCGCCAGCTTGCTATCATTCTTTTCTTTAAAATAGCAAACATTAGCTGCGGGTGTAGAATACATGTATCGCTGAGGGCTGTTGCAGGCAAAGATCAAGATGCAAATAAGAAGAGGTAACGCATTTATTTTTTTCAGGATCATGTAGCAGTCATTCGTTAAAAAAAACACCGTTTTATTTTGTAATAAAGTCTGGAGTGGATTGATAGTTTTCGTTCTGGCATACTATGCCTACGGGACTTTTAATGGATAACTGGCAATGTCATCAACTTAAGCCCTAAACCGGTTTATAGCACATATAATATTTCCGTTTATTCTGGTGATTTCGTTTAAATTTTCTTCCTGGTCTGATGGGT
>JAYTGA010000124.1:0-6823 GCA_043733905.1 Segetibacter sp. | reverse complement strand
CACAGCAAAGCCATGTGTGGATATAAAAACCCTCACCACTAATCTCTCCACACTTATTCAACAATCACTATAACCTAATTTAGATGCGTTTGCCCTGGGCATTATTTTTATTGAAAAAATAAAAGTGAAAATGAATTTAAACATAAATACAGTGGATTAACCGATTTACCTATCTCGGTGTCAGTGTAGCCTTTTATATTTGCCCTCCCTAAGCCTTTATCCCATTTAAAAACCTTGATGTATGCCTGATATACTAAAACACCGGATTCCGGTAGTTTATACTATTTCTTTTTGCCTGATGGCTGCTATTGCAACCGTTTGGCTCAATCATTTACTGCCCGGCTTCATTTCTTCTTCTGCCAGTTCTGTAACGGTCAGCGAAGAAACAACGCCTATTTCTTCACAGATTAAAATTCACCGCTTGTCTGGCTACAATTACATTAAGCCGATCATGTTTGTGGATACTTACAAAAAGACCGACAGGTTTGCACCCCTTCTGCAACAGGTAGAGGCCTATATTTCCCAGAAAAAACAAGCCGCTATTTTAAACAACGCCTCGTTTTACCTGAGAGACATTGACAACCTGGAGTGGACAGGATACAATGAGGACGAAACATATTTTCCCGGTTCGCTGATGAAAGTGCCGGAACTGATCAGCATTCTGCGGCTGGAGGAAGAAAAGCCGGGCACACTGAACAAGCAGGTGTTTTATTCTGAACCCATTTATGTCAATAAAGATCCTGAATTTGTTTCAAAACAACTGCAGCCGGGAAAAAGCTACAGCATCAAAGAACTGCTGCGATACATGATTCAATATTCGGACAACAACGCCACCATATTGCTGGATCAGAATCTTGACCAGCGCATTTTTAATAAAGCCCTGACCGACCTGGAACTGCCGCTGCCAGCGCAGGGTGCGACCAACTACCCTATCAGCCCCAGATCATTTTCATTGTTCATGAGGTCCATTTACAACGCCTCCTACCTTACCATTTCCCACTCAGAATATGCGGCTGAACTGTTGAGTACTTCGGAGTTTAAAGAGGGTTTTGCCAAAGGGTTTCCACCTTCGGTAAAAATGATTCACAAATTTGGCGAAGCCGGAAATATTGTTGAACACCAGCTACATGAATCGGGCATTGTCTATGTCAACAACCACCCCTATGTGCTGACCATTATGACAAAAGGAAAAGACCTGAAACAACTGAGCACTGTCATCAGTGATCTGTCAGCGATTGTTTACGGGCAAATTAATACAGGTGGGTAGAGGATAGAAAAGTTTGTTTTGCTTTCTAATTTTGTAAGGATGTTTTCAAAGATTGCAATATCAAAATATCTTTATCACTGCAACTGCTAATCCAACTATTGCTACCATAGCACCTATGACCCAAACAATGATTTCCTTGAAGCCTTTTTCCATTTTAGCTTCCAGTTGAGTCAGTTTTATTTCCAGGTCTTTGATGTCTTTCTTTGTAGCGTAATCACTTTTACTCAATTCTTCAGTGATTGTTTTTTTTGCTTCAACAATCAATTTGCTCCTCTGTGGAGGAAAGCTCCTTAGGATATTTTCTTGCATCAGTCGGAAAAATTTATCTTCTCTTTTAGAAAATCGTAAACAGTTATTGGAAATAAATGAAAGTAAAATTAAAACTAAATCAATGCAATTAGAAGCACTTCCAATGAAAATACATCATTTTTTAACGCCACCTTTATTTCATTTATCATGCAGGTTTTCCACGTTGCCTTATTTTTGTCTGTGTCCAATATAAATTATTGAATGAAATTTAGCATCGTCATATTTTTACTCACCTGCCAGGCGACTTTCGGGCAGTCATTTACCACAAGAATTTCTCCTAAAATAATCGGCAAAGAAGACGTGCTGCAGGTGGAATATGTGGCCGACAATGTAACCATAGATCAGTTCAACCTTCCCCGCTTTGTGAACTGGACAATTGTGTCTGGACCCAATGTGAGCAGTTCAAAAATTGTGAGCGGCTCCACGGTCAAAGAGCAAACCATTTACTCAGTCATGCTGCAACCGCAAAGGACTGGGACGATCATTATTCCTGCTGCCTCTGCCCTCATTAACAACAAGCCGCAGCGCAGCAACGAAGTGAGTGTGCAGGTGAGAGATGTGAGCCATGTGGGTGGTCAGCCATCATCCTCCAATCAGCCATCACCATCTCTGTTTGACCTGCCGCCAACGCCTGGTGCAGTATCACCCAATCAATACCTGCAAAAGGGAGAAAATGCTGTTGATAAAATAAAACACAACATTTTTGTGCGGCTGGAAGTGAGCAAACAAACCTGCTATGCAGGCGAACCTGTGATGGCGACCTATAAACTCTGCACCCGGCTGAAGTCGAAGTCGAAAGTGGTGAAACAGCCCACGTTTTCAGGATGTACTGTTGTGGAACTGACACCGAGCTACCAGGAACAGCATATAGAGAAAATAAACGGGCAGGAGTACAATGTGTTTGTCATACGCCGTGTTCAACTGATTCCGCTAAATGCAGGACAGCTTACACTTCCATCCACTGCTGTTGAGAACGATGTGTCGTTTTACAAAGCAGGCAAAGGTGCCGACTACGATGTGTTTGGCAATGCAAGAGGCGAGACAGAAGACGAAGTAGTGACCATGGAAAACAAATCTGCTGTCATCACCATCAAGCCGCTGCCGCCCTACACAGGCAGCGACCCATTCAGCGGAGCGGTGGGCAATTTTAATATTGAACTAAGAGCAGCCGAACCCACCTTTAGCACCAACGGAACCAATCATTTATTTTTCCTTGTGGAAGGTACGGGCAATCTTCAACCTGTCAAGTCACCAGTCATCAACTGGCCCAAAGGAATAGAAGCATTTGAGTCAACCATTAACGAAGAAACGGATAAAGAAAGCAGTCCACCTGTCAGCCGAAAAGTGTTTACCATTCCTTTTGTGGCAGATAAAATGGGGAATTATGTATTGCCGCCTGTTCCGTTCACCTATTTTGATCCCGGCACGGAAAAGTATGTGACCAAGGCAACCCAATCCTTTCTTTTTAAAGTGATGCCGGGCAGCAAAAACAGCATCATTAACAAGGTGATGCCAGACAACCTGGGCGATTTTGATCAAAGGTTGTTTGTGATATTAGGTGCAGCACTGCTGGCTGTTATTATTGGCATTGCATGGTACAGCGGCACCCGCAGATCCAAACTGCCGCCGGAAATAAAACTTGCTGAAAAGGATAAAGAGAACGAAGCAGCCGAATCCGTTTCCCCTGCCCGCAAGCCGGATGGAGGAGAGTTTTTATACAAAATACATGGACTTTTACCCGATGAGAATACCTCTTCGTTTTACAAACAATTAGGCAAAAACCTGGATGGTTATCTTTTCCACAAATTCAAGATACAGCCCTCGCAAATAAATGATTTTGCAGAGCAGCATCTTACTCTTTCACCGCTGTTGCACCAGTTGAAAATGCTCATGAAAAATTGCACACTTGGCATGTACACACCTGTCTTTAGAATGGAAGAAGCCTTGCAACACCGTCTTGAAGCCATTGATGTTTTGGAAAAACTGGAAAGAGAATCTTAAAACTATTTTGTTCTTTGCAGCTTGCCACTTCGTTCTTGTTGGTGACAATACTTTTTTAAAAAATCCTTCCACTTATGTGCGGACAAGACTAATTTTAGTCCTGTTAATTAATCCGACTCCTTTTTATGCAGCTAAAACGATTGTTTGATAGTGTTGACTACCAGTTGAAAAATTTTCCGAAGGAAGATATGCTGGCGGCTAAGATAAATGGCACCTGGCAGGCACACAGCACACAACATGTGCAGGACACTGTCAATGCCCTGAGTGCAGGTCTTTTGCAAAAAGGCATCAGCGGTGGCAATATGTCTGTGGAAGGTGCCGATAAGATTGCCATCATCAGCAACAACAGACCCGAGTGGGTGTTTGCAGACCTGGCCGTACAACAGATTGGTGCCATCCTTGTGCCGGTTTATCCCACCACTAACCCGATAGAACTGGAATTTATTTTTAAAGATGCCGCTGTCAAAATGGTGTTTGTCAGCAACCACGACATGCTGCAAAAAGTGTTGGGAGTGGCTGATAAAATCCCTTCCATCCAAAACATTTACACGTTTGATGATGTCGCTGATGCCAGTCACTGGACCTCGTTGCTGATCAATGAAACCGCTGCTTTGCAAAAAATGGAGAAAATAAAAGCGGTCATTTCTCCCAAACAAATCGCCACCATTATTTACACATCAGGCACCACCGGAACGCCCAAAGGGGTTATGCTAAGCCACGAAAACATTTACACCAATGTGATGTACAGCAAAGAAAGTTTTCCTTTCCCCGACAGTCCTGCCACAAAGGTTTTGAGCTTTCTGCCGCTCAATCACATTTTTGAGCGGATGGTCACATACATCTTTTTATTCAGCGGCATCGGCATCTGGTATGCCGAAAGCCTTGAAACGATTGGTGACAATTTGAAAGAAGTAAAACCCGATGGCTTTACCACCGTTCCAAGGTTGCTGGAGAAGGTTTTTGAAAAAATAATGACCAAAGGAAATGAGCTGACTGGTGTGAAACGGACACTGTTTTTTTGGGCGGTAAAGCTGGCGGAACAATATGACAACAATGTGAGCGGCGGACTGTGGTACAATACGCAACTGGCATTGGCCAACAAGCTGGTCTTTAGCAAATGGAGAGAAGCCCTGGGCGGAAATGTTTCCTTTATAATAACAGGTGGCGCTGCCTGCCAGGTGAAGCTGCTGCGGATTTTTAACGCCGCTAAAATCCCTGTGTACGAGGGCTATGGCCCTACGGAAAACAGCCCCGTGATTAGTGTAAACCGCAAAAAACCATGGAGCGATACAAAGTTTGGAACTGTGGGACCACCCATCAACGGCATAGAAGTAAAACTGGCGGAGGACAACGAAATTTTGGTAAAGGGCTCTACAGTAATGGTGGGCTACTATAAACGCCCCGACCTGACTGCCGAAGTGATCATAGATGGCTGGCTGCACACAGGCGACATAGGTGAGTGGGTGGACAACCGATACCTGAAAATAACCGACCGCAAAAAAGAACTCTTTAAAACCAGCGGCGGAAAATATGTGGCTCCCCAGCCCATAGAAAACAAACTGAAAGAAAGCAAATTTGTAGAACAGGTCATGGTGATAGGTGCAGGAAAAAAGTTTGTGGCTGCCCTCATTGTGCCGTCTTTCCCCATGGTAAGGGAATGGATGCGGGACAATAATATTCCGTTTACAACCAATGAAGCAACGGTAAAAAATGAACAGGTGATTGGTTTATTTACCGATCTCGTAGATAGCTTCAACAAATATTTCAACCATGTGGAGCAGATAAAAAAGTTCGCCCTGCTGCCGCAGGAATGGTCAATTGAAGGCGGCGAAATGACACCAAAAATGAGTTTGAAAAGAAAGGTGGTGATGGAGAAATATGAGGGGGAGATTGAAAGGATTTATGGGTAGGATGCTTAACCGTTATTTGGGAGTTGAAAATGCACACGCATTAAAATAAATAAAAGTCCTAAACCATTAAATGTTGCTATGCCAAATAAAGCAACGCACACCGTAATAGTCAGACAATAATACTTTTCTTTTCGGGCAAAATAAAACAACAGCAATTAATCAAATAGCCACAACGATCGCATTCAACATTAATAATTATCTTATTAGGCTCTCCAAAGTTTAATCATTTATCTCATCACACCTGAAACCAATGAGATAAGCTTGAAAATGAAAGTAATAAAAGAAAAAAAGATTCTCAGAAACTTCCCGTTTTAGACATAGGACATTTTTGCTGTAAAGTGTTCAAAAAAAGTTGTTTCGACCAAATAAAAACGGTTCTTTCTGCAACTTTTTTCGTAAATTTCCGTTCCTTTTCTGTGAATATCCTTCCATTATTCTCCCCTTACTATTTTATTGCTTTTAAAAATTAATGGCTATGTCACAACTCTCCGCACAAAAGGGATTTTCTTTTTGTCTCAAAAATTTATTGAAAGCTGCTTTACTTTTCCTGCTTGCTTCGCCGTCGTTTGCACAAACCTATGTAAGTGGTAATCAAAGTGGTTTATGGACCAAGGCCAACAGCCCATACATAATGGATGCAGGGGGCTTTACTGTGCCTGCCGGGCAGACCCTGCTTGTAGAGCCGGGTGTAGAAATAAGGTCAACCAACTACTATGACCGGGTGGTTGTAAACGGTACATTGATAGCACAAGGCACGGTCTCGGATTCCATCCGCTTTACCAACTATAGCAGCAATGGCCTGACATACGAAGGGTCTTTGTATTTTGCCGCAGGCAATGAGAACTGTGTGATGGATTATGTATCCATGGATTTGTGGGGCTATAATTACCATGGTGATGCTGCTGCTATTTACATACAGGATGGTTCACCAACCATATCACACTCCCGTTTTGCCAATTGTAACAATACCGCCATTTACATAAGCAACAGTGCGGCTTCGCCAAATATTTCCAATACCATTTTTCACAACACGCCTACCGCCATAAACATCACCAACTCTTCGGTAAAGCCCGTATTAACCGGGCTTGATTTTACCAATACATCCTTGTCTGTTTATACTTACGCTTCGCAAATGAGCCGGATTACCAACCTGAATAATGCGGCCATTATTTTGAGAAACTCCACCATAGATACCGCTTGCCGGTTTCCAAAATTTACCGGCAATTCTTACTACAATCTGGAAGGTGGCTTTACCGTTGGAGCCGCTACCACACTCACTATTGACCCCGGTGTGCAGATTCGTTCCACCTATTATTATGACCGCATCACCATAAAT
>JAYTGA010000123.1:0-2628 GCA_043733905.1 Segetibacter sp. | reverse complement strand
CAGCAATAAAGGGCGTGGCGGCTAAATTTAAGAGAACGCTGGAACCTTATTCTGTGAGCGTGTTACAATTGCAGGTGGTGAAATAACAGCGCCAGTTTAAATAGAATAGAACAGGTAAATAGTCTGACAAGAAAATGTAGTAACATGAACTTTCGATTTTTAAGCAAGTGGATGGTTTTGATCTTTTGTTGCAGTCATATCAATGCAAGACCGCAAGCTCACAACCCAATCATCTTCGCAGATGTACCGGATATGTCAATGATACGTGTGGGCGGCACGTATTACATGAGCAGCACCACCATGCACATGAGCCCTGGCTTGCCTGTAATGAAATCAACTGATTTAGTAAACTGGAAATTGGTGAGTTATTGTTATGACACATTGGTGAGTAACGATGAGATGAATCTCGAAAATGGGAAATCAACCTATGGCAGAGGTTCATGGGCGAGCAGTATCCGCTATCATAAAGGTATATACTATGTCTCCACGTTTGCAGCAACCAGCGGAAAAACACATATCTATACTACAAAAAATATTGAAAAAGGTAAATGGAAAGCCATGTCATTTACCCCAGCTTTACATGATCATTCACTTTTTTTTGATGATGATGGAAAAATCTATTTGATCTATGGCAACAAAAAACTAACATTGATTGAATTGAAAGATGATCTCACCGGCATTAAGGACGGTGGCATAAACAAAGTTATTATCGAAGATGCCAGCCAGCCCGGTGAAACTGTGGGCAACAGTGGCTTGGGCGAAGGATCACAACTGTTTAAAGTAAAAGGAAAATATTATCTCTTCAACATAACCTGGCCACAAAACGGAATGAGAACAGTAATCATTCACCGTGCAGATAAACTTACGGGGCCATGGGAAGGAAGAGTGGCATTACAGGATCTTGGTGTGGCGCAAGGCGGCCTAATCGATATGCCCAATGGTAGATGGTACGCATACCTGTTCCGTGATTTTGGCGCTGTAGGTCGCATTCCTTATTTGGTTCCTGTAAAATGGGAAGATGGCTGGCCTGTGTTAGGCAATAATGGTAAGGTGTCTGAAAACCTTGATCTGCCTGCTAACAAAAGTTTAATACCGGGTATAGTTGCATCAGATGAATTTAGCCGCAAGCCAACTGAACCCGCCTTGCCACTTGTTTGGCAATGGAATCACAATCCTGATAATAGCTTATGGTCGCTCACAGCAAGAAAAGGTTTTCTCCGGCTTAAAACGGGGAGACTTGATACCTCTTTCTTGTTGGCAAGAAATACACTTACACAACACACCATTGGCCCTGTTTGCTCCGGCAGCATTTCATTGAATGTATCCGGTATGAAAGATGGGGATGTTGCCGGGCTTTGCTTATTACAAAAGAATTACGGGTTTGTTGGAGTTCAGGTAAATGGTAACCTCAAATCAATAGTAATGATCAATGCCGGCAGCGGGTTTCCCGAAACTGCCGCCAGTATTCCGCTTACCACCAACACTGTTTACCTGAAAGCGGCCTGTGATTTTACAGAGAAGAAAGACGTGGCAGATTTTTATTACAGCCTGGATGGTAAAACATGGCGCCTGATTGGCACCAAATTAAAGATGACGTACACACTGCCGCATTTTATGGGCTACAGGTTTGGCCTGTTTAATTATGCAACTAAACAAGCCGGTGGGTTTGCAGATTTTGATTTTTTTCGTGTAGCCTCAGGGCTTGCCGGAATGGGGTTATAGATATTCGTCCGTCCGGCTGACTGAAGCTAAATTTATGGAGTTTTGTGTGCTTTGCAATGAGCTAGAAATAGCGTGGGGTCGTGTTGTCAAAATCATGTTAGTTTGAACTTAACTGATAGAGCAGCAAGAAGTATTAAAATAGGAAAACGAACTATAACGTTTAAGAAAACAAGTCCTAAAAAATTTATTGGCAAAAGGTGAAATAAGTGGGTTGGCTATTCAGGCACTAAAATAGGATAGGGCATCATAAAATTGAAGAGGACGTTTTAACAAGACTTCTAAACATTCTTAAAAAAGAAAAAAAGAAAATATCCTGCATGATGCCAAGCTTGCACCAGCGTGGATAAATAAAATACTAATGAGTGCTGCAAAATAATATGAACACAGATTGGTTAAAAAGATCGAAAGAAAGACGAATTGAAATTCTCAATCAAGCCAGTAATAATACAGGGCTACCTGCTATTGCTATAGAAAAAGATTGGTGAGTAACAGTGGCATTAAAGGCTTCCTTTGGATTGAAGTATTCCGCAAATATTGTTTTATACAGGAGCTGATTGGAGGGACATTCCCATTTTAAATATTTAAAACTTAAAAAGTACTTGTGTGCAGTAAAATTTGCAAACATCATCAAAAAAACAATGGTTAGATCGGCCTGTTTGACGGCTGGCTTATAGTATGCAGAAACTTGCAATTATGGCTATTGCCAGAGTGATGCAGAATTAGTGGTGTTAGATATTTTGCAAAAAATTTTTACGATTCGCAAAAATGGAGGAGATAAAAAAGCATTTAATTTTTTTGAAAAAATAATGCCACAGATATTCTTTTCTTTGCAAAAGATGGAATTGTTTCATTATCCTGCAAAAGAATTTTTGATGACAAGTGAAATTTTACCTAAGGGCATTTCAA
>JAYTGA010000122.1:0-18775 GCA_043733905.1 Segetibacter sp. | reverse complement strand
GGCTATGGTATCAGCGACAATGTTAGCATCCAATTCAGGACGACGGATTTCGAGGATATTTATCTGAACATCCTCTTTGCCTGTAAGCTTTTTTAATTCTTCTTTTACCCTGTCAACTTCACCACCACCTTTTCCGATAATGATACCGGGCTTAGAGGTGTGAATTGTTATGATCAACTTTCCTAAAGTACGCTCAATAACAATTTTGGCTATACCACCTTTATTGATACGGGCATTAAGGTAAGTTCTGATTTTGTGATCTTCAATTAACTTGTTTGCATAATCTTTATGATTGCCGTACCAGTTGCTTTCCCATCCACGAATGATTCCTAACCTTGCACCAATAGGATTTGTTTTCTGACCCATATTTCGATTATATAAGTTTTAAGAATTTTTATTAGAAGTTTCTTTGACTCTAGAACCATAAACGTTCTTAGAAACTTCAGTTGTTTTAGTATCAACAATAAGTGTAACGTGGTTGCTGCGTTTACGAATTCTGTAACCGCGACCTTGCGGAGCCGGTCTCATACGACGAAGTGTCCGGGCACCATCCACAAAAATTGTTTTCACAACCAAGGTGGCATCTTCAGATTTTTCACCTTCATTCTTTTGCTCCCAATTGTTAATGGCGCTTTTCAACAATTTTCCTAGTGGTGTAGATGGGTGTTTAGGATGATGCTCCAACACAGCAATGGCATTTTCAACAGCCATTCCACGTATCAGGTCCGCAAGTAAACGCATTTTGCGTGGTGAAGTGGGATAATTTCTCAGTTTTGCTACAGCTTCCATTGTTGTTATTTGTTTATGCTGAGATTTTAGGGTTGAAAAATTAAACATTCAACTTTAAAAACTCAACTGGCTTTATTGTTTTTTATTAGAATGTCCTTTAAAATTGCGTGTTGGCGCAAATTCACCTAATTTATGTCCGACCATAAATTCCGTTACATAAACAGGGATAAATTTATTCCCGTTGTGAACTGCAAAAGTATGTCCTACAAAATCAGGGGTAATAGTAGAGCGGCGTGACCAGGTTTTGATAACTGATTTTTTTGCTTTACCATCGTTTATTGCCAAAACTTTTCCTTCCAGTTTGGCAGCTACGTAAGGACCTTTTTTAATTGAACGACCCATGTTTTAAATTGAAAAATTTGAAAATTTGAAAATTTGAAAATGAAAGACAATTGGTTAATTGATTTATTTTCACATTTTCACATTATTTAGCTATTTTCTTTCCATCCCGTCTTTGTATAATCAGCTTGTCACTTGATTTGCCTTTGGTACGGGTTTTTAAACCTCTTGAATATTGCCCTGTTCTGCTACGTGGCTGTCCACCCGATGCTCTTCCTTCTCCACCGCCCATAGGGTGATCCACAGGGTTCATTGCTACACCACGAACACGAGGTCTGATTCCTTTCCATACATTGCGACCAGCCTTACCCATACTCTGAAGGCTATGATCACTATTACTAACAACACCTACTGTTGCATAGCAATTGATCAATATTTTTCTTAACTCGCCACTTGGCATTTTAAGAACTGCATATTTTTCTTCCTTGTTGCTCAACTGTGCACTTCCACCGGCACTTCTTACAAGTTTTGCACCTTGTCCAGGTTGCATTTCCAAGTTGTGAACTACAGTACCCAAAGGCATATTTTTCATTGGAAGCGCATTTCCTAAATCTGGAGGTACATTATTGCCACTGATAACAGTTGCGCCTACCTGAAGACCCTGTGGGGCAATAATGTATCTTTTTTCACCATCCACATAGTTCAGCAGAGCGATGAAAGCAGTACGGTTTGGATCGTATTCAATACTAGCAACTTTGGCCGGGATGTCATTTTTATCTCTTTTAAAGTCAATGATACGATAAGCTTTTTTATGGCCACCGCCGATATATCTCATTGCCCTTCTGCCCTGAAAGTTTCTCCCACCTGTTCTCTTAATTGGCTCAAGCAAGCTTTTTTCAGGGACATCTGTTGTGATTTCTGCGTAAGCATTTCCAATTCTCCACCTGGTGCCTGCGGTTGTCGGTTTGTATTTTCTAAGTGCCATATTCTTTTTGCAATATTTTCGGTCTTGCCGACCATTCTTTTATCTTAATTAAGTCGAATATTAAAGTGTGCCAAAAAGATCAATTGTTTCACCTTCTGCAACCGTGATCATCGCTTTTTTATAAGCTGGTTTTTGGCCTTTTACAAAACCTGCTTTTGTATAGCGTGTTTTATTTTTTCCCGGAACTACCGCAGTATTTACATCTACAACCGTTACACTATAAAATTCTTCAATAGCTTTTTTAATTTCAAGCTTGTTTGCCTTACGTGCTACTCTAAAAGCATATCTCCTCAACTTTTCCTGCTGGGAATTTGCTTTTTCAGTAAGTATCGGTTTCACTAAAACTTCAGTGAGTTTCATTTGAGTTCAATTTGAAAAATTTGAAAATAAATTTAGAAATTTAATTATGTTGCCACTTAAGTTTCCAAACTCTTTTATTTTAATTACTTTGCCTATACATCTGCAGTTACATCTTCTTCAGAAAATATTTTTACGGCACTTTCTGTCATTACAAGCATATCTGCATTTACAATGTCATAAGTATTTATATCACTTAACACACTTGCCGCAGCATTTGGAATATTACGACTACTCAAATAAAGATTATCGTTATAATCAGGTATAACAAACAAAGTTTTTTTATCAGAAACGTTTAGATTAGACATGATGCCAACAAATTGCTTTGTTTTAGGAACATCCATTGTAATGTCTTCAACAACGACAATTGCATTTTCTTTTGCTTTAAAAGAAAGGGCACTAATTTTTGCCAGATCTTTTACCTTACGATTCAGCTTAATGTAGTAAGTGTGAGGCTTAGGGCCAAAAATAGTACCACCACCTTTGTAAAGAGGATTACGGATATTACCTTTCCGGGCTCCACCGGTACCTTTTTGCTTGTGAAGTTTGCGGCTTGCACCCTGGACTTCCGCACGGGTTTTAACCTTGTGCGTACCCTGACGCTGCGAGGCGAGGTATTGTTTTACAGCAAGGTAAACAACATGTTGATTAGGTTCTGTACCAAAAATTTCTTCAGGTAAATCTACAGACCTGCCAGTTGGTTGACCCTGTATATTTAAAACGTCTATTTGCATATTATTTCTGTATTAAAACGATGGAACCATTGTGGCCGGGAACAGAACCACTGATTAATAAATAATTTCTTTCAGGGAAAATTTTGACAATTTTCAAACCTTTCACTTTCACTCTGTCTGTACCCATGCGGCCTGCCATGCGCATACCTTTAAAGACACGGGCAGGATAAGACGAACCACCAATAGAACCCGGAGCCCTCTGGCGATCATGTTGTCCGTGAGATGCCTCACCCACACCATGAAAACCATGGCGTTTTACAACACCTTGAAAACCTTTGCCCTTGGTAGTGCCTACAACTTCAACACTTTCGCCTTCAGCAAAAATGTCAACTGTTACAGACTCGCCCAATGCTTTATTGAGTGAATAATTTCTAAATTCTTTGACTACCTTCTTAGATGTAGTACCAGCTTTAGCGAAGTGATTAATTTCAGCCTTTGTGGAGTTTTTTTCTTTCTTTTCGCCGTAGGAGATTTGAACGGCTGTATAACCATCAGTTTCCTGGGTTTTTACCTGGGTAACTATGCAGGGGCCAGCTTCTATAATAGTACAAGCTGTCTGTTTCCCATCGGTGCCAAAGATACTGGTCATGCCAATCTTTTTGCCAATAATACCTTTCATTAATGATAGTTTGTGCCCCCGATGGTTGTATGGACTTCCGCCGGAGTGGCGGAATCGATCCCTGTTTGCCAACGACCTTTTCCGTTGTATCATGTTTCCTTCGACAAGCTCAGGATGACATAAGTGGAAGTACCGTTGGTAAACAAACCTCGAAGGGCTTGTTCATATTTTTTGCCTCCTGCTATTATTAATAAGCAAGAGAGTTTATTTATTTTCAGCGCTCTTTTCTCATACACTATTGTATGATTGAGAGATGAGTATTTTAAGAACTTTTGTGTTATTATTTTCAAATAACTTTTCAACGTTTCCCTTAAACGGAATAACGGTGAATTATGCTTTGATTTCTACTTCTACACCGGAAGGAAGGTCGAGCTTGCTGAGAGCGTCAACTGTTCTTGATGAAGATGTGTAGATGTCTAACAATCTTTTGTGTGTACACAATTGAAATTGCTCTCTTGCTTTTTTGTTCACGTGTGGTGAGCGGAGTACGGTAAAAATTTTCTTTTGCGTAGGCAAAGGAATTGGACCCGTAACCACCGCACCTGTACTGCGAACGGTTTTCACAATTTTTTCGGCAGACTTATCTACCAGGTTGTGATCGTAAGATTGTAGTTTTATTCTGATACGTTGCGACATAATCAATCCCGGATTTTCTAATCGGCGAAGTGTTTTATTTCATCAATCACTATCACCAATCATTTATTTGGGAGTGCAAAGGTAAGGGGTTAGGATATATCAGCCAACATTTAAAAAAAAGATTTTCGATTTTTTTTAAAAAAAAGTATCAAAAACTTTGAAATCCCTACTCGCAAAGCTTTTTCCAATCATTTTTTGCTAGTCGTGCTTCTTTCTGTTAACACCCAAGGGCAAAACATGAAGACCCTTGCAGGAGACTCCGTCTAAACAAAAAAGAATTAAATGCAAATAAAAGGCTGCCCCTTACCGGACAGCCTTTACGAAAACAACTTTGCGTTGTTTGGATTAACTCACCTGCACATGGCCTGTGTAAACGCTGGTAGCCACATCCTTCTCATCTTCTGAGATAAAAGAAATGTAGGTCTCTACTCCCTGGCCTGTAAAAGGACTTACATCCAGCTTTTCTGCCACAGTAATTCGTGTGCTGCTGCCTACTGTGTAAATGGCTTGTTTCAGGGCAGGGCAATAGATCAGCAGGATTGTTTTGTCGGTCGCCTTGGCCAGGCCAACACCTGCATTGCTGACCCAATCAAAATTAATGAAGCCACTACCGGTTGCCGCCGCTTTGGGGTTGGTGGCATTGGGCAGGTCGCCCCGTGCAATCAGCACCTGCGGATAGGCGATGTCAAAAGCCGGATAATTGCCTGTAACAGCATTTTTAAGACCATAAGCCACCGCACTGTTAAACCCTGTCACCTTGACTGCAAAGCTTCTGAAACTCAGGTTCAGTAAACCTGAAAACGTGTGGAAGAACAAAACAATCAAACTGAACTTCGCCTGCTGCACCAGTTGCTTTACGCTGGACGGCTTTGTTCTTTTGCCGGGCACGCTGCGCATGTAGCTTTTACCTTTCCAGGTACCACCAACAACGTTACCAACTTTACCGCTGAATCCGCCGAGGATTCCTTTCTCGAATGTTGCCATTTTTTTTAAGTTTTAAAAGTGATTTGGCATAATTGCCTTGAATGACAATTCAAAGCTATGATGACGCAAACCCCTTTCAATCAATGGCTTCTGAATGAGGATGATTTTGCGGATTTTGCAGGAAAAGGTAGCTTTCTGCAACTCTATTTTTTTGCTTTAAGAAGCTGTTTGAAAATAATTGAAACGGTTCTCCCGGTATTCACTGTTTTGCCTTTTCTCCTGAATTCTCTGTGGTAAAGACAAGTATTTTAACCACAGAGAAAGACAAAGAGAAAAGAAAGGAGTTGAACAGAGAAACAATCAATATTGACAATTTCAAACTGTTTGTTAGAAAATATGTTTTGGATAGGCTTGGAAATATCAACAAGCGCGGAAATGCCGGGCCATCATCCAAGAAATTTTTTAACGTCAGCCTCTTTCAGGCCAGTGTACTCGCAAAACTCATGGATAGTAATAAACTGGTGACCCTCTTTGTTGTACTTCTTTTTAATCTTCTTCAAAAGATTGAGACTGGAGCGTTCGCTTTTATCAGTTATGCGTTGAATTTCTTTGGTATAAATACACAACTTCTCCATGATGGGGGGTTTTTGGTTGTACAAAAATGATGAGAAGTAGAAAAGTTCTGTGTGTAGATGCATTTTACCTTGAATACAAATTTATAGAAGTAATGAATACAGAACATAGCAAAAACGGCAAATTTGGAAAAAAACAACAGTTAACGACATAGAAAAACCCAAAACAAAATGAAATGAGTTACTCCACAAAGAGAATAGAAGGTAAACATTGAAAATGTAGAAAGTTTCGTAGAAAGGCAATGATGACTAAGCTATTGATCAGGAAAGCAGTTATGCCCAAAAATATATTTTAAGACAAGCCACCAAAAAGACAATGCTTTTACTAAAACAAATGGTTCGCCTGTTCAGTCGTTTCAGGTGAGTTCGAAGGTTTATGTTTTTTCTTTCAATACGGTTTGTGCCGTATTGACAAGTACAATGAATTGATTTGGGAATGATAAAGCCATAAAGATTTAGCTTGTCGGTAAATATCTTTTCTGGTTTGCTCAGTACCAGCGTGTCTGTTACTTTTCGTAGTGTTTTCTTTGTTCTGCCGCCCACGGCAAAATCCGCAACCTGCTTATTATCTTTCTGCAAGGCATAAACAATCCATATTTTTTTTCCTTTGCTTTTGCAATAAGTACATACCTCATCCACTTTATAGCTTTTATGCAGAAATGTAACAGGTTTTGTAATCGCTTCTGCTGTTATCAGAATGCGTTTCAAAACCGTTGTGTTGGAAATAAGCAACAATCTGCCAATACTCCTGATGCCGCTGCCTTCCTTCAGAAGATTTGTGATCCATGTCGTAGTATCGTTTTTGTAAGCATTGTAAGTGTATTGACTGATAAAAGTCTTTTTACAGTTTTTGCATTGGTAGCGTTGTTTATTGTTGGCTGTTTTGCCGTGTTTTTTACACAAACCCTTGCAAACACTGCATTGCAGCGTGTCAGACACAAATTTGGAACACTTGGTACTTGTTTGTTGCATTTCAAGATGGCTTTTAGGGTAGTAAAAAAATTGGGTGACCAATAGCCCACCCAAAATGAATGATTGTAAATACCATTTTTTATTAGAATCTACATTGAAAAATGCAAAAGCACAAATCTGAAACACTACCAAAAGCTTACACGTAATGCATTATTAAACTTTTGCTTTTCTCCAATTAATGTACTTGGACAATTCAGATAATTCAATTAACCCTTTGTCATCAGGATTTTTTGGTAGCTTATCAACCTCTATATGATTTATTTCCAATGCAGCAGATTTCTCTCCTAAAATTGCATCAACCAGTTGATAACATCCCTCAAGAAAAATTTCTTCCTTTTTAAGATCAAAGTTTGGAAGACATATTCTTAAGCCTAAAGCCTTAGGATCCTTTTCATTATCTAACGGCAAAAACCAAATTTCATGGGGGTTCATTTTGATACCTTCATACTCTGTAATAAAATCAACTCCCATTGGAGGCTTGAACGCAATTATTTGCCATTCATCAATATTAGGAGCTTTTGAAACTAATGCTTCTACTTTATGAAAATAATCTTTGTTACCCTCTGCAGAGATAATTAATTCTTGTGGTTCATTAGGAACCCCACCTATTTCAAAAAAAAGCTTATCACAATAGTTATGTAGTTGATTTAAAAAGTCATCTAAAACCTTTTCCTTTTGTTCCAAATCAATCATCTGATTTATATAATAGTATTTTGAATTATTTCTTTTAAACCAATTCCAAAAAATATCTTCTTTAGTCATATTATAGGTTGTCTTGCTTATTATATTTTTTACCCGGGGAATTTATCTTGTTATAATTCTTCTTAGTATTACCAGCACCTCCATTTTTTTCTATCCGTTTGTCTTCGGCTTTGAACGCTTCCCTTGTATTTTTAGATTGCTTCCATTCTGTTTTCTTAGCAGGATCATTCTTTTGCTTTTCCACTCGATTTGCAGACTCTCTCGCTCTTGCTTGAGAACCTTTCCCACTATATGTTTTTCCGCTTTGATGAGTGTTTGTATAAGAACCAGTACTATTTGCTAAATTCTTAATAGCAACTGCCGTAGTAAGAGTACCATGTAAAGCAAGAGGTACACTTACAGGTGCTGATAATCCACCAGAAAAAAATGCCGTTACACCCGCTGTCACGTCTTCAACCGCTCCGGTTACAACTGCGGCGACGTCTCCTATCTTTTGCCCACTTCTAAAAGCTTCTCCTGCAGTGCCACTTAAATTACTTCCATCATACCTTCCTGCACCACCAATATTATCAGAAGTAAATGCATTAACTGCTCCTAAAGCACTTGCCCCAACATTTGTAACCCAATCAGGCCAGTCACCTAATGGATCACTTAATTTAATTGGATCATTAGCCATTGAATTGTAAGGCGACAAACTTTCTAAACCCTGCTCATCATCATCTGCGCCTACTTCACATTTAGGATCTATCTGCCACCACCTACCAGTTTGTGGGTCTAAATCCCTATAGAATGCTTCGTATTCTTCAATACCTAAATCTTCATCTAACTCAATTCCATTGTATTTTTTTCTATTTTCCAAAGCATTCGCCGCCTTGCTACTTATCCCCGCCATTGTCAAGCCGAAAGGGTAATAGTGCGTTTCTTCGGTCAGTGGCCCGATATTATGTATCACCTGCAAATTATCAAAGAACACATCTACTGGGCTTTCGTTACTACAGTAAACATAAAGATAACCATTTTTGGGTACTGCAATATTTTGCAATGTAGGATCGTCAACATAATAATTCTTTGTTGCTCCTTTTTGTCCTACAGAACTAGTTCCTCCACTAACATATTTTAGATGTTCATCGAAAAAAATATAATTTATATATGCTCGAGGTATTAAAGAAGTAGTTGGCAGTCTATTGCCATTTGTCAGGAATGTTCCCACATCATTACCAGTAAAACTATTCAAATCAGTAACGCTAACAGAACTATGAAGAGATGAAGGAATGGCTCCTCCTGATGCACTTAATAATGCATTTAACAAACTTGTGATTGGTAAGTTATAATTATTGTTGTCATTTGCATTGTCTAGATTGTAGTACGATCTCCCTTGAATGGCTATTTCATCGCCAGCCATTACATGCAGTGCTATTCCGAGACCTGTTTTACTGCCATTTGCACCATTAAGCTGATACATTTTTTGACTGTTCGCAGTTACATTGCTTGTGGGGTTAGGATTAACCGGCGGATCCAATGCATTTGGTTCTCCATTTTTATTGAGATATGCTAACACACACGTGGGTGAAGGTTTAATGTTGACATCTACTATATTATAAAATCTCTTTTCTTCTTCAGTAGCACCATCTTCCAAATTAGCGGCAGGATATATATTTTGCACGTGCTCATCAGTTAACACCATCCTTATATTTCCCAGGTGGTCTTTCAGAAAATAGTCGAACACATACTCTGCCCCCTCGCCCCCCTTAGATGAGATTTTTCTGATTCGGCCTTCCTCCTGTCCAAAAAACTGCAAAACATTGTTCTAATAAAAATAGCTGCCGAGGTTAAAATTTTAATCTAACAAAAACAATTCAATCGGCTCATAGATGGTCGTTAAGCCATTTTTCAAACCCTTTTTATACATTGATAAATATCGCATTGAAAGTTTCATATGATTTTCATCATTATATAATCTATATAATTCAAATTTAGCATCGTTGATTAATTCTTTAGCAAAGTCAATTCCTCTGCTGTACTTGTCTTGTGCAATTGACTTATCAGTCATCCCAACAATTTTTTCAAAACAATAAATGGCTATGTCATCTTGATAGTTAAGTTTTCTTATCGCTCCCATTGTATATAATACCTCTGCATTGTCAGGGTTAATCGTAAATGCCTTAATGATATACTTCTCGGCCATTTTCCATTTACGCCAATTGAAAGATTTTCGCATAGTATCAGTGCCAATTTTAAAATGGCTTTCATCTTTATAGGTCTGAGCGATACATTGCAGTAAATAATAATTATTTTTATAATCTAATTTTTGAATTAATTTTCTGGCTATTGCGGAGTCTGTAGCTACAGTATCACGGTACTGCTGCAATATGATTTCTTCTTTAATCATTGAGTGTATATATTTTTAATTACCCCCTGGTGGCGTTTGAGGTGGAGGTGGTGGTGGAGGAGGAGGTGGCTTATGTTTTGTGTCTGATAGCCAACGCTTATAGGCTGCAGCGTGCTTCCCTGGGTTTTTTCCACCAGAATTATGCGACCCAGGTCTATCTTTATTGCTATTGCCTGTCCTGCTATTGCCTCGTGCTGTTTGTGCCTGTTTTTTAGTAGCATTTTCTTTTGCCTTTTCTTCTTTTTGTTTTTGAAGTATTGCTTCGCCCACTAAATCTTTTGCCCCTTTTTTTACTTGAACTTGAGTATTAATGACTGGCTGAACATGAGTGATTGCTTTTGGTATTGCAGGATGTGGTGCTGCAACATGCTTCTCAGAACTCAGTTCCCAAAGAGCAGATACTCCGGCTGCTAACAAACCACCAACTGAAACCACTGTAGCAGCAGCATCAGTAACATAATCTGTGGGTCCACCTCCAAATTCAATTATTTGGCTAGTAATCAAATCTGTTTGTCGCAATATTTCCTGAGCTTCTCCACAACAAGGGGCATCTCCTAATGGGTCACTTTTCAAAACAGGGTCATTAGCCATTGAGTTGTAAGGAGACAAACTTTCTAAACCTTGTTCATTATCATCAGCTCCAACTTCACACTTAGGGTCTATTTGCCACCACCTACCTGTTTGCGGGTCTAAATCTCTAAAGAATGCCTCATATTCTTCTATTCCTAAATCTTCGTCCAATTCAATTCCATTATACTTCTTTTTATTCTCCAAGCTTCCCGCCGCCTTACTACTAATCCCCGCCATTGTCAACCCGAAAGGGTAATAGTGCGTCTCCTCAACCAAAGGCCCTTTAGTATGAATCACCTGCAAATTATCAAAGAACACATCTACCGGGCTTTCATTACTACAGTAAACGTAAAGATAACCATTTTTGGGAATCGCTATGTTTTGCATGTTCGGGTCGTCATGATGGCTGGTTACCGCACCTATTCCATTCATTCCAACCGGGCTTAATCCGCCACTCACATACCGAAAATGGTCATCAAAAATAATGTAATTAATATAAGCCCTGGGAATGGAAGAAGTAACAGGTATTCGATTACCATTGTTTAAAAAACCGCCAACACCATTGCCCGATATAGTATTGAGTTGGCTGGCAGTCACAGCATCATGTGCAGCAGCAGCCACAGCCCCGCCAGGTGCATTCAATAAGGCAGTTAATAAATTTAAAACAGGCAGATTATTACTGCTGTTATCATTTGCATTGTTTTGATTGTAATAAGATTTACCAAAAATATCAACAACATCACCGGCCATCACACGCAGCGTAATACCAAGACCGGTTTTGCCGCCGCCTGTTCCATTCAGTTTATATACTTTTTGACTGTTTGCTGTCGTATTGCTTGTAGGGTTATTATTGAGTACAATATTGTTGTTGGGATAATCAGGTATACCGTTAGGTTTATTCACTATATTACCATCAACAATATCATAAAAGCCTTTTTCTATTGCGGTAGCACCATCCTCCAAAGTAGCCGCCGGGTAAGTGTGTTGCTCATGCTCATCAGTCAACACCATCCTTATATTACCCAAATGATCTTTCAAAAAATAATCGTAAACAAAATCAGTTGAAGGTTGAGAGTTTAGAATTGAAACCTTTTTGCGTATCCTCCCTTCTTCTTGTCCAAAGAATTGCAACACATTGTTTTCATAAACATAGCCACCGAGATAAGTTGTAACTGTGTTTTTAGGAGTTTGGTTATTGAGGGAGGAAGCAAGTTCATCTGTTATCTTTTCCAGCTTATTGCCCGTAGCATCATAAATATATTTGATAGTACCCTTATCATTTCCATTGTCGTCTTTTACTTTTATTTCGTAGGGCAGATTCAGGTGGTTATAGGTAATAGCACCTGCATTGGAGGCTATATCCACCCCGGTGGTACCGTTTATTCGCTTGTTTTTATCTACAATCATGTTGCCGTTCACATCATAGCCGTAGTCGTCACCTGTCTTATTTTTATCAGTAAAATCTCCCAATTTGTTATCTAACGTTGAGGAATTATCTGTTACGCTGCTAAGCTTGTTTGAGTTTGCATAATAGTTGTAAGCTAAGTCATCAATCAATGGACTTGTATTGAGTTTTAGCCCGTTTTGCTGCATACTTTTTATGTTACCATTTTCATCGTAGGCACTGCCATCATTCAGTCCAGTACCCATTTTTGTGGAAAAGTTGATGCCTGCGCTTTTATCCCAGTTGTTGCTGGTGTATTGGTTGAAGTCGGCAAACAACAATCGGTTAGCAGCATCATAACCGAAGCCATAAGCACGTTGTTCTTTATCCCCTTCACTCTGCCACCGCATACCAGCTATGTTACCGTTATACTCGTTGTGCTGGTAGCCCCAGTCATAACTTAAATCCATGCCAAACCATCGGTCGTTTTGGTAGTCCGTATGTGGTAGTGTAGGCCCTGTGGTTGGTGTATAATCCCAATTAATGCCTTTCAGCCATCCACGTATATTGTAGGCATAGTCCTGCCCTTCCATCGGCGCGGTGGTGGGCACTCCGGTTTGCGGATCGGTCTGCTGCCCTATGTCTTTGTGTTTTAATTGTCCCAACTCATCATAGACATTATGGGCAATTAATTTTTTCTTATTGTTAACCGGTGTTATGTTAGCAAGATCATCTGCCAGTTTCCATACATCGGTCAGGCGGCCTGCATGGTCATATTTCATTTCGGTTAGCGTAGCCAGGTTGGTCACATTGCCGCTGCTGTTATTGTGTATGGTAAGCATACTAACTGGCTTACTGGTAAAATCGTATCTGGTAGTGGTGATGTCATCCCCTCCTTTATAGTTTCCGCTTTGCACCTGCACCAGCCGGTTTTTATCATCGTAGTAGCTTCGTGTCTCTAGCCAGGGGGCATTAGCCAGTACTGTTAAGTCTGTGCTTGTCAGCACCCTTACTTTGCTGCCTGTTACCAAGCCTCTTACAGCATCATTATTGGTCGTGGGCAAATTATCAGCATAAGTTATTATGCCTTGATTATTGTCGCCGTCGGTTAGCGTGTTATTGTAAACAGAGTTGTAGAGTTTGGTCGTAAAACTATAATCGTCGTAATGGGTGATAGTAAGAGGCACCCAACCATTGCCTGGAGGTGTATAACCATTAATGTCCTGGCTGTTAGTAAAGTTGGTGACTGAGGCAGGAGTTATCTGACCTGTAAAGTCTGCATTGTCCTCACTCTCAAAACCCGGGTCAAAGTCCACTTCCACAGATGCTTCATACATCCCCCTGCCAGCCTCACGGTTGGGTACTGTCAGCACAGGCAATATCTTGTTGGTAGTAGTACCAGTGGTAATCACTGGATGAGTAATACTATAGTCCAATACATCCAATGTAGTTTGCAAATCGTTAACAGGATCCCCGGTAGTACTGGTATAAACCATTAACCCCGTTTGCACAGGCCTGTTCAGCACATCATATAGGGTCACCATCCACTGGTTATTAGGCCGCATATTACCATCTTGTGTAAAAACAAGCCTGTCCCGCTTGTCATACACCATATAAACCCATGCAGCACCGGGTACTTTTTTGGCGCTCATCCTGCTACGGCCATCGTACTCGTAACGAAAACAAAGCTCATTGACAACATCACTGCCGCCAGTCAGAGAGAAATCCCAGTTATTATGATTGGGATCAGTCAGCCACTTGACCGCTTTGGGAGAGATGACAAAGCGCAGCCTTCCAAAATCATCATAGACGTAGTAGGTACATAACCAACCAATGTATCCTTCGTAGTTTGAAGCGATATTATCATCAATCTGCACTTTCTTTAAAATCACCTGCCCATTTTTATCTTTATATTCTACTACAGCTTTGCCATGCTCATCTTTGGTCACATTTTTATAAAGTTCGCCTGCGCTGTAGTTCCCTGCCGCATTAATCGTTGTATTCAGCACAGGAATATTTGTCAAACTATTTGAGTTGTCAATATTCCAGGCCTTCACATCATCGTTGGTGGTATTAATCAGGTATTCCATAGAAGTGGCATTTTCAGCAGCCGCCCTTGTTTGTGTATTGGGTATTTCGGTACCTGCCCAGCTATTCCCCGGTGCAAAAGTCTTTACAGGGCGGTTCAGCGGCGATTGTTCATACACAGTTTTGCTGTAATACACCTGCTCATTGTCCAACCCGTGGTTTTGGTGATTGCTGAAAGTGCTGTAGTAGCTTTGCTGACTAACAAAAGGGTCTGTTTTAAAACTGCCATCGTTTTGGTTGCTGCCCGTTTCCTGCACATATGGCAGGTATTTGTTGGCTTCCCTGCCAAACTCATCGTAAGTTACCGGGCTTACCATATCCTTTGGCGAGGTACCGGCTGATGCCTGCTTTACAACTGTTTGCACAGGTCGCCCCAACCCATCTATATATTGGGTAGTTTCCTGCACATCGGTATAGGTGCTCGTAGCAAATGTAGCCGCATCGGTATTAGGTGTTTTAGCCTCCCGTGTCCTTACATAGTTAATGGTGGGCGTGGCTGCATAAGCACCTGGCAAACCATCCACATGCTGTGCAGCCCCCAACCTGCCCGGTGCGGGTTGATTGGTTTGTGCATAGCTATCCAGCAACATTAACAGCCCCGCAATACAACCAACATATTTTAGAAAGTAAGGCATAAGCTTTTTACTTTAAAATTTTTACTCTAAAAAAACTCCCCACAATAACAATTAATAATTAATAATTTCCTACTGTTGGTATTTGTATTCAAACGTTTTCAAAATATTGACATCCTGATTTTTAATGACTTTCAAGCGCCCCATTGGATCATATTCATAATAGGACAACACATTGTTGGCAGAACACGAAGAGGTAAGTCCTGTCAAAGGATCATAAACATAGGTAATCATTTGGGCTGTTGATGGATAAAGTCTTAGCTCATCAATGTTTCCTGATCCGCTAACGGATATTGTATTGGCTCCGCTAACCTTTGCTTCATAGCATGCCCAGCCGTTTTTTTCAGTCTTTTTCACAACGGCGGAGCTACCACTTACGGTGGCAGATGCCCCCGGTTGCAGCCAGAAAGAAACTGTATAAGATTTTAAAGCATCGAGATAATTTTTAGAAATTGCACCATTGCCCAGGTCGTAAGACTTACTGCCTGTAATGCTTACTGCCTGTCTGCCACCTGTCGGAATATTCCAGTATCCGGAACCGTCAGATTCAAACCCTGTATATGCAATATCAGCTACAGAACTGCCTGTCACCTGTGCAACCGGATATTGATAGTTATAGTCCCAGATGTAAGATAGTTTAAAGTTGTTTTCTTTGGATTGCTCCATCAGGATGCCATAAAAGTCATGAGTAAAGTTCACCTTGGGTACATAATATTGACCAGGATTATTTAGTAAATCAGATTTCAAAGTTCCCGGGGCAAATTCAGCCTGGTAAATTACTTTAGGCGTAATTGTGTTGGTAAGTCCTGTGGTAAAATCAGTTTTTGTCGCTTTCAATAAAAAATCTGAATTGTTTTTGTTAACGCTAACAATTTGTTCTATCGGTTGGTTTATAATATGATATTTTTCTAAGTCAATGATTGATTTGTCAGCACGTGGTAAGGAATTAGGTGATAAAAGGCATTGGATATAATTATTCACACGGCTATTTAAACTATACACTATAGAAACAGATGCAGCTTTATAGTTACTTTCACAGGGATGGGTTAGTAGTACATTCAAAAGGGGTCCATTGTTAGCGTTAAGAATAGTAGGGTTATAATAACTTATTGCTTGACTTAACCTTTCTGTCACACATGTGGCGAAACTATTAGAGGCAATAATCCGTTCTGCATCATAAATTGCATTTATCGCCGCAGGACGAATACAATTGGCCAGGTTATAATCAAGTGGGTATTTTACTGAGGTCGTAATTTCTTCGTTTTTGCTATTGGTCGTGGTTACACGGTTGGCAAACAGGTGATTGGGATTTTCATAAAAATAATTGGTATGCTTAGTAACACTGTTTAGTCCGTCAGGAGCATAATCAATTTCGTCTGTCGCAGCAAGCAAAAAGCAATCTGAGACAAGGGAGTATGGGTGCGATTCATATAGTTTAAATCTTTCTGCAATGTCATAAATATTGCCTTGTAAAGGAGCTGCACCACTAAGTCCACAAGGTCCGTCAACATAATGCCTTAAGTTGTACGTAAATGCACCAAAAGTAGAAATTGTCTTAACGTCATAGGTGTTGATTTTTTGTCTAATTTTTGTGTAAATGTTGTTTTTATAGGAATAATCAGTTTGTTTTTTTAAAATAACACCTAAAGCATCACCATTACTTCCTGCATATTCATAGACAGTTTTACTTCCATTTGCTACATCATCATTTATTTCGGTCAGTTCGGGATAAAAAAACTGGTTACCGACTAATGTTGAAAGACTGGAACTGTAGTTAGATGAAAAAACAGTTTCATCTGCCATATTCCCCCCAGAATAAAGAGAAGTAATGTAAGAACTATAACCAGTATTGGGTTGCAGCAAAGTACCTATTGCATAGGTATAGGATTTAATAAGGCTGGGCGTACTCTTATTTCCATCATACGATTTTATGTTTTTAATTCTTAATCCCGGCCCTGGGTCACCTATATATGGTGGTACAGGAAGTAACCATTTATAAGAAATATTAGCATAAGTACTTGCAGATGTATATTCACATGAAACAGAGTAGAAATAAGTACCCGCTTGTAATTGTAAAGATTCTGTTCTTGAAATAGATGTTTTTGTTAATATATTTGAAGTATATAGCACATTCCCTATTTGATCATCTATGATTTCATAAATTTTCAATATTGGTATATAATTAATAATGCCATTAGGAAATTGAGAAATATCCCTTCCTAAAATAATATTAACTGCTTGACTTTCATTAAGGGTAAAAGTTTGCCCTTCCACTGTAGGTGTGTTACTCGGATTAGAAACAAAATTGGTTGTTTTATTTACCTGTTGCTGTACCTCATTTTGGTTATGAGGTCCTCCTGCATTTACCCTGTTCATTTCATACTCAAATTCTGTATATCCTTTTGTAGGATAGGTTATTTTTGACAAAATTCCATTATTGCTTTTGGTCGGGTCAACTTCTCTGTCGGCAGCAGGATTCAATAAGTCACGTCCCAATAAACTGGCATCAAACAGCATCATGTTAGTCTTACCGTTGTAGTAACCCCACTTATCTATTGATGTAGTTTCTTTAGGATAATTTCCCTGTTCATTATTATATTGAAAAGTGTAATAATTGGTAAGATTTAAGGGAGTTGCGGGTACATTTATTCCAAAAATATTATTGTTATAAAAACCTTCTAAATCAATAGAAGTCAACTTCAATTGTGAGTTAGATGCAGATAAGGGGTCTCCAAAATAATCATGTATCAATTTCATTTTTTTAAGGACAACCTGATCTTCTTTCCGGGTAATGACAACTTCTTTAAGAGGAAATCCAATACTATTATATAAATCTTTCCTTGGTGTCGTTTCGGGAGTAAAATTGATAATATAATTTTTCCCTTCAATGCTGCTCAATACTTTTGCCCCAATTACACAACCATTTTTGTTTTGTCCCCATGAGTCGCAATTAGTGCTTGCTCCATTACAACCACCATTGCATAAAGGGCCTAATTTAGTTGTATAGACTTCAGAATAAGCAATATTAATCGTAGAATAATACCAGGAAGAATAATTAAATTTTATTTCATCTAAAAAATCAGCAGAAACAATTTTTGTTAAGTACCAGGCAGAAATATAATCAGGTACATAGGGATCATTATTGCTATGACGTGGTATGTGAGTGTTTTCAGTTTCTTCAAAATAATAAGAAATACCATCTTCTGCAGTAATTTCAAATCCGTTTCCCTGTGTTTCAATTTTAATGTCTTGATGAGGAAACAAATATGCCTGATTGCCTACCATGATAAACTTTCCGGAATGCCCATTAAAATTATACATATAAATATCAGGCTCTGTATCTGCCAGCCCTAGCCCGCAAACATCCAGAAAATCAAGGTTAGTGGATAAATCAAGCATATTGGCGTAATCCGCCCAATGATTTAAATAATTAGTAGCTTCATCCGCTTTTCCTTTTATAATTCTTGTAATAACGCCTCCACCTTTCAAACTCCACCCTAAGCCAATGTTACTCGCCACTTCGCCAGGCCTGTATCCGTTATAATTATAATCAAAGGCAATAGAAATAGAAAGTTTGCTGGTTTTTAAATCTATTATAGGTACAGATATATTGGGCATACCTGTATAAAGTGTTACAGGAAGAATTCCGTATTTCCCTAAAGCCGCAGCTTCAGGAGATGGGGGAATAAGGCTATTATTTAATTCTGGTGTTTGACTGAAGATAATGAATGGGTAAATCAATAAAATATTGAAGTACACTAAATGCCTTTTATAATTATTGATCGAAAAAACCCAGATTAAAGGTTTGTATAAATATTTTTTAGACATAAAAAATCCATGTTTGATTATTTAAATTGCTTTTTTATTTGCAACAACATTTGTTGCTGCTTTTTTATCAACATTTGTTGTGTCTTAAATTGTTCAGTTAATTTTTCCTGATTTTTATTCTGCTCAATTATATACATTGTCAATTCCTCTACCTTTTTCAGCAATGCAGCCTGTGTTTCCCCAATATCAACCCCTTCCTTACCCACTTCATCAGCACTCGGCAAATCCGGCAAATGTTTATTGGCTTTAATAAAC
>JAYTGA010000121.1:0-8200 GCA_043733905.1 Segetibacter sp. | reverse complement strand
TTGTTCGGATATTAAACCAGTCGTCGTAACGGTTAACCCATTGCCAGCATTGGTCATCACCAACCCTGCGGCGGTCTGCGCTCCGGCAACAGTGGACATTACCGCTGCGGCTGTAACAGGAGCTTCATCAGCAGGTCTTACATTGACTTATTGGAAAGATGCTGCGGCCACGATTACTTATGCAACACCGACGGTGGCTACGGCGGGTACTTACTACATCAAGGGTGTGAGCAGTGGAGGTTGTTCGGATATTAAACCAGTTGTCGTAACGGTTAATCCATTGCCAGCATTGGTTATCACTAATCCTGCTGCAGTGTGCGCTCCGGCAACAGTTGACATTACCGCTGCGGCTGTAACGGGTAGTTCATCCGCAGGCTTGACGTTGAGTTATTGGAAAGATGCGGCTGCTACGATTGCTTATGCAACACCAACGGCTGCTACGGCAGGTACTTACTACATTAAGGGTGTTAACAGTGGTGGTTGCTCAGATATTAAACCAGTTGTTGTGACTGTTAATCCTGCGCCATCACCGGCTATAACAGGTCCAAGCCCTGTGTGCGAAAGTGCAGGTGGAACAACGGCTACTTACAACACGCCGAACGTTCCTGGTCACAGCTATGCATGGACGATAGTGGGCGGAAGCGTGGCTACAGGACAAGGCACCAACCAGGTGAATGTAACCTGGACAACACCAGGTGCAGGCTCGGTAACTGTGTTGGAAACAATCACCATTGGAGGTTGTTCGGCTAATGTGGTGAAGCCGGTCACCATCAATCCTAAACCAGTGACAACACCTATTTCGCACAACTAAAACATGGCGAAAAGGCTATCAAATATTGACCGTACTATTCCCTTCTGCTGTGGCTTTTTAAAGACACGGCAGAAGGGGTTTGCGGACATTTTTGATAGGTTGAATGGAGAGCTCATGGTTATGGAAAACGAGGCTGATATGCTATGCTGCATTGGCTTTTCGAAGAGAGGGACGGGTAGAGAAAGAAAGCAGATGAGCTATAAAGTCACAAAGTCAAAGAAGTCTTTGGTCAAATGTTCAAATGACTTTTTGACCAATTGACCGGATGACTTTTGAGTAGCAAATGGTGGACAACAAAACATGGAAAAAGCCCCATAGCCATCCATAGTTGAACGGAGCGTCGCCACCGAAGCTTCATGTATGTTCTGTGGCCGGGGGCAAAAAAAGAATGCATTATCCCACGAAGTGGGGGGATGAAAAAGTTGACGTAACAATGTAAACACAACAAGTAGATACACAGATGGCTAAGACGCTACGATGGATGATGGTATGGGTGATGCTGCTTTGCAGCTTCATGCACGGACTTGCACAAATTGCAATGCCCGATACCGTATGCGTTGGTACGAGCAGGCTATATCACGTCAACACGGCGGCTTCGCTGTCCACCTACACGTGGAAAATTGATGGTGCCATTCAGGCTAGTATCCGCAACGAAATCAATGTAACGTGGACGACGGCTGGTGTGTTCAACCTTTCGGTGCAGGAACATGCGCCTACGGGATGCGAGGGAGATGTGAGGTCGGGGTTGGTGTATGTGATCAATGCGCCGGTTGCTAATGCAGGCGCAGACACGGCCATTTGCCTCGGCAACAGTGTGCGGCTGAACGGAAGCGGTGGTGGCACTTACGAGTGGTCACCTTCGGTCAATCTTTCCAATCCAAATGTCGCCAATCCCTTATTCTACGCGGCTTTGCCGGGATTGTATCATTACAACCTGAGCGTGAAACTCGCCAATGGATGCGGTGCTGCAATAGACGACGGCGTGACGATAAGGGTGTTGCCCAAGCCCGTCATTTTTGCAGGAAACGATACCACGGTAGCCATCAATCAACCGTTGCAGTTAAATGCAGAAGACATTAACAGCACAGGGTTTACCAACTATGCATGGTCGCCGCCGTTTGGGTTGAGCAACAGTAGTATTCAAAATCCGGTCGTGAGTTTCTCTTCATTAACCAATGCCACCTACACCGTCACCGCAAAATCGCCACAAGGTTGCGTGGCCAAAGACGACATCAGCATCACTGTTTTCCTGGCACCGGATATTTTTGTTCCCAGCGGCTTCACGCCCAACGGAGACAACCTGAACGATTTGCTACGACCCACTTTGATCGGCATAAAAAACCTGAAACATTTCACGGTCTATAACCGTTTTGGGCAAATGGTTTTCACTACCTCGACCCCCAAAGCCGGGTGGGATGGGCGTATAAACGGGGTGATGCAAAACACCGCCAACTTTGTATGGACTGCCGAAGCGGTAGATTACAATGGCAATACTTTGGTAAGAAAAGGCTATGCAGTGTTGATAAAGTAGGAATGAATTTTCAGGCGGCGGTGTCAGAAACCCACCATTGGACATGGAAGCTTCACAAATATACATCCTGGTTAAACCAATACTCCACACCATCGGGTTTTAGCAAAATAGCCAACACATCAAACTGTATCCATTTCCAGCCGGGGTGTTTGAGTTGGTATTGTTCGGCGGCATCTTTCAGGTTCTTCATCTTTTGTTTGTTGATGCTTTCTTCCGGGTTGCCAAACTTAGTGCTGCGGCGGCTTTTTACCTCAATGAAATGCAGGGTGTCACCTTTTTCGGCTATCAAGTCCACTTCCAAATGTCGATGTCTCCAGTTGGTTTCTCTTACTTTATAGCCTCTTTCTATCAGCCATTTGTTGGCCAATTGTTCGCCTTCAACGCCTGTTTCATTGTGCTGTGCCATATTTCTTTTATTTTCGGCTTTACCAATTAATTATTTCAGAAGTGAAAGATAAAATATTTCGGCTGCACGGACAGATACAGCATTATGCCTGGGGAGGATTTGACTACATTCCCAACCTTTTGGGCTTTGACAATGCACAACACAAACCTTGTGCAGAATACTGGATGGGCGCACACGCCGCCGCACCGGGAAAACTGGAAACGGAAGAAGGGACATTTCCCTGGAAAGAATTGATTGACGAAAACCCAACCTTGTATCTCGGTGAAAAAGTTTACCGGCAATTCGGCGAACTGCCTTACCTGCTAAAGGTGCTGGATGTGCGGGAAATGCTCTCCATACAGGTTCACCCCACCAAGGAAGAGGCAGAAAAAGGGTTTGATGCCGAGGAAGCAGCGGGCATAGCCATTAACGCACCCAACCGCAACTACAAAGACCACAACCACAAGCCCGAAGTCATGATTGCATTGGGCGATTTCTGGTTGCTGCATGGCTTTAAAAAAGAAGAAGATCTGCGTCTTATTTTGCGAAGCGTAAAAGAGTTGAACGGGCTGCTACCTGTGTTTGAACAAGTTGGCTATTACGGTCTCTACAAGCATGTGATGGAAATGTCGCAAGCCGAATCTGATGTCTTGCTGCTGCCATTGATACAAAGAGAAACTGCGACAGTTCATTCAAAAGAAGCTCCGGGTTATTGGGTCAATAAATTGTACAAAGATCAGCTACCTCAAAGCAATTTTGACAAAGGCATTTTTTCCATTTACCTCTTTAACATTGTAAAGCTGAAAAAAGGAGAAGCCATTTTTCAGGCGGCAGGCGTGCCACATGCCTACATGGAAGGGCAAAATGTGGAGCTGATGGCCAACAGCGACAATGTGCTGCGGGGCGGCCTTACCCCTAAGCACATTGATGTGAATGAACTGCTGAAACAAATTGTGTTTGAAGGCATAGAACCTAACATCCTGCACCCTGAAACAAACGGCAGGGGAGAGGACATGTTCGCCTTGCCGGTTGAAGATTTTGGTATCTGCTCCATTGCTTTGCAAAATGGCCGGGAGTATGTGAATGAAAGCCTGTCTCCCGAAATCTTTTTGGTGATGGAGGGCCAGGTTGTTTGCAATGAAATCACTTCCGGAAGGGGAGAGGTGTTTGTGGTGTTGCCCGGCGCTGACTATACCATCCGGGCTGTTGAAGATGCGTTCATTTACAAAGCTTTTGTTCCTTAAAGCATCCATCAAAATAATAAATGTAGGTTAGCACGATTTTTTTAAACCATAAAATAGCCTTTTCCTATTTTTGATCAAAAGCTGATCATTTAAACTACTCAAGGATGCATAATATTTCGTTTCAACAGTTTTCCTCATTATCAAGAGACCTGCAGTGTAAAATTTTGTACCGGCATGGTGTCTATATTGGCAAAGAAATAAAAGACGGCAAAACATATCTATTGTACCAGCTTTGCGGTTTTTATGTGGAGATCGCCTATCAGAAACATAGGAACATTATAGATAACCTGAACTGCACAGAATCGGTACACGTTCTTGATCCTTATCTTTCGCAGGTAAATGTCGAGGAACTTGTTGGCCTGTATGAATAATTTTTTTACGTAGTTTTTTCAACTTCACACATTATTTTTGCAAACTAAACCTCAATGTATGACGACGTTAGCCGACAAAAAAAATCTTATTTTTTATGCCGATGATGATTTGGATGACCTGCAATTGGTGGAAGAAGCATTTTCTAAATATTCCCAGAATATTAAACTGGAAACTGCCAACGATGGTATGGAAGCAATTTCCTACCTCAAACAAATGCAATACGATCAAATAACGCCTTGCCTTATTATATTAGATATTAACATGCCCCGCCTCGATGGACGGGAAGCATTGCTGAAAATCAGGCAAATGGATCACCTGGAAAATGTTCCTGTCATTTTGTTTTCAACCTCATCTCACCCATCTGATAAAGCATTTGCAAACACGTACAATGCAGGATTTATTACAAAACCCATTGATTACACACAACTGGAGTCTATTATTAATACATTTATTGATCACTGCACAGACGACATCCAGAAAATAACGAGGATGATAAGTAATTAAACTTTCATTTCCAATCTCATTCACACCAATTTTTTTTGGGGACGGACATTTGTTCTTTATTGAACATCGTTGTGTCACTCCCTTGTACTGCATCTTTTCATAGCAGCTTTGTTTACATTATACCGGATACTACCCAATCGGATGAATACTATATCCCAACATTCACCCATCTGCTCCCAACATCCACCCATCTGCTCCCAACATTCACCCATCTGCTCCTAACATTCACCCATCTGCTCCCAACTTCCACCCATCTGCCCTCAATAACAAGCAGGTTGAAGTCAGGAACAGGCGATTGTTTAAATAGTCTGATGGATAGCCTTCCGAGGTTTGTGCTGTGACTCGCCGGTTTCAATCCCTTTATGTCGGATGCTTCCTTTTCAATGTCGAATGCTTCCTTTTCAATGTCGGATGCTTACTTTTCAATGTCGGATGCTTACTTTTCAATGTCGGATACTTACTTTTCAATGTCGGATGCTTGCTTTCCAATGTCGTATGCTCACTTTTTAATGTCGGACGCTCACTTTTCAATGTCGGATGTTCACTTTTTAATGTCGAACACTTCCTTTTTAATGTCGGACGCTTTCTTTTCAATGTCGGATGCTTACTTTTCAATGTCGGATGCTTACTTTTCAATGTCGGATGCTTTCTTTTCAATGTCAGATGCTCACTTTCAAAGTAGTATCCGAGACTATCCACCAGACTGTGTAAACAGTTTTAGTTTCTGTATCTATTTTGAAAATATATTTTTGTGTAAATTTCTTTTCCCGAATTATTAAGAATGATGACTAATAACGTAATGCTTCGTTCACAATTTCTTAATATTGCCTTGAAAATTCTTTCATCATTCATGTAGTTCTTTGCACCTTTAAATAAAAAGTTATGATATTGAGAAAAATCTTTACCCTATTCGTCTTATTCTTCCTTCCCATTTGCATGATGGCGCAGGAAACCACTTCAGAAATAATAGGAACCATTACGGATGGAACTAGCCCTCTTGTTGGCGCCACAGTGACAGTGTTGAATGTGCCAACAGGTACACAGTCTGTGACCACCACCCGCAGCGGAGGCCGCTACAATCTGCCTAACCTGCGTGTGGGCGGGCCATTTTCCATCACGGTCTCTTATGTCGGTTTCATCAAAACCAAACGTGACAGTGTTTACCTGTTGCTTGGGCAAGAGTTCAGAGCAGATTTTGCGCTTCGTTCCTCTTCCTCCACACTCAAGGGTGTGACTGTGAGTGCAGTGCGCCAAAACAGCGTCATCAACAGCAACCGCACCGGCAGCCAGGAAATCATTGGCCGCAACCAGATTGAAAGATTGCCAACCATCAACCGCAGCTTGCAGGATTTTACCAAACTTACACCTTCCAGCAATGGCCTTAGTTTTGGGGGAAGAAGCAGTTTGTATAACAATGTGACAGTTGATGGAGCCAACTTCAACAATGCTTTTGGCTTATCCTCCACACTTGGCGGACAGACTAATTCGCAACCCATCAGCATAGATGCCATTGAGCAGATCCAGGTCAATGTGTCCCCTTTTGATGTAAGGCAGGGCGGTTTTTCAGGTGCAGGCATTAACTCTGTCACCCGCAGCGGAACTAATGCTATCAAAGGTTCAGTCTATACATATATCCGCACACCAGACCTTCAGGGTTACAAGGTCAAAACCAATGAATTGCCCAAAGGCGACTTCAATTATAACCTGCGTGGAGCATCTGTTGGAGGTTCCATTATTGAAAACAAACTCTTCTTTTTCATCAGCGGCGAGCAGGAGAGAGTCAGCCAGCCTGCAACTATTTTAACAGCACTGCGGGCAGGTCAGACCGCCACTGCAGGAGTCATTTCGCAGGTCAGCTACGATTCTATAAGTGCGTTAAAAGACACTTTGAACAAGCGGTTTGGCTATAATCCGGGTGAATTTGAAGGCTATAACTACCGCACCCACAGCGATAAGGTGACGGTAAGAATTGACTGGAACATCAACAGTTCTAACCGCCTCACGCTAAAGTACAACTATCTCAAATCGTTCAGAGACATTTCAGCCAGCAACAGTGGAGCCCCCGGTGGCAGCCGTCAGCCAGGCAACAATGGCTTGCCATTTAGCGGCAGCGGATATACAATCAATAACAATTTCAACATTTTCATTGCAGAACTTAACTCAAAGATCAATGCCAGGTTGAGTAATAAACTTCAGTTTGGCTATTCTGCTCTCAGAGATTTCAGGGCTTCACTTGGCGGCAGCGATTTTCCGCTGGTTGACATATTGAACCCGCAAGGCCAAACCGCCACCAGTTTTGGTTACGAGCCATTTACCTACAACAACCGGTTGTTTTCTAACATTACCCAGGCTTCGGACATTCTAACTTATTATGCAGGCAAACATGAAATAACAGCTGGAACGCAGATCTATAAGAAGGATTTTGAAAACGGTTTTGCACCCAATTATGAAGGTGCCTATGTGTTCAAAAGTTTTTCTGATTTTTACGCTTCGCTAAATGGGACTGCCAATGCCAAAAGCTATGCAGTGCAATATTCACTTACCAAAGACGGTTCATTTCCTTTCGCCAAAACAGGTTCTACCGAACTTGGCTTTTTTGCGCAGGACAAATTCAGGATCAGGAGCAACCTCAGTATCACATTCGGTTTGCGTGTAGATGCGCCCATATTTAAAAATGAATTTACCACAAATGAATCAGTCAAAAACCTTTTTTTCCGCGATGGGCTGCAATATGATGTTGGGCAGAAACCCGGAACAAACGCTTTGGTATCACCACGTTTTGGTTTCAACTGGGATGTGTTTAATAACCAAAAGACACAGCTTCGTGGTGGCATTGGGTCATTCTCCGGACCTCCTCCCTTTGTTTACATTAGCAACCAGGCTAGCAACAATGGTGTTCAGTTCGGCTCGACTTTCGGCACAGTTAATCCAGCAACGGGCCTACCTTATGTGTTTAGTGCTGACATCAATGCGTACAAGCCTGCCGCCGGTGCAGCTAACACGTCTTACAATCTTGTTTTTACCGATAAAAAGTTCAAGTATCCACAGGTACTCAAAACAAGTATTGGCATAGATCAGCGGTTGCCGGGTGGTGTCATTCTTACTTTTGAATACACCCACAACAAGGAAATCAATGCCGTCAATTTTGAGAATGTAAACCTGCCTTCTACAGGTGTAGCACTGGCAGGGCCCGATCCGCGTATCAGGTTTTCAAGCTCTCGAATCAATAGTGGGCAAGGTGGTGCCACAGTTGATAATCCTAACATCACCAACGCAATTTTGATGAAGAATTACAACAAAGGTTACTCAACCTTAGCGACTCTCCAGGCTCAAAAGACTTTTAGGAGTTTATA
>JAYTGA010000120.1:0-14113 GCA_043733905.1 Segetibacter sp. | reverse complement strand
TTGCCGACAGCTTCTTTCAGATTCCACTTCGCAATGGACACCCTTGCTCTTGGCTAACACTCCTTACTGTAAAGCGTGTTCGGGACTTACACCCTATAGTTTATTAACATGCCTGACACACAAAAAGAGTGTTTCGCAATGGCAAAACACTCTTTTTAAATCTGACTAAAAAAGTTATTATTTTTTTAGGGTCAGCAATATGTTTGTTCCCTGCCTTATTTCAAGCATATTACCTTTAACCGAGTAGTTATCAGCTTTTTTGAGTAGCGATAAAAAATTAGCTTCATCATATTCCATGCAAGCCATTTTACTTGTCACAATATTTTTTCCAAATTGCAATTCCCTGTCGTTATAATGAATACTGCCGCTCATGCTATTGCATCCGGTATTGCCATAAAAAGCTGATTTAGAAAAAGTAATGGCAGGTGTGCTTTTCCAGTATGCATAAGGCTCCAATGCCGATGTGTCTATTGCAGATCCGGCTTTATAATCCATTTTTAATTTGGATTCTGCTGCATCATACAAAGGATCGTGTTTTTTTGGTTTCCCCCTTTTAAAGCCGGATTTTTTGGTTTTATCAGCACCATTACTTACAGTCATTGCAGTGTCTGTGGTGGTGGTTGCAGACGGGGTGACAACTGCCGCAGCATCATTTTTTTCCACTGTACTCCAGGTTCCGTTTGCCTGCAGCATGCCAACCATTGTCCACATACCATTTAACAACGTATCGGGACTTGCTTTAAATCCCCAATCTTTATCAGCAGCACCATAGGCAGCAGAAGCTTTGTCCGCACTCATTTTTCCATCGCCACTTCCGATTGTAACATTAGAAACACCGGCAGGAGCTGGCGGCACAGTTTTATGACTACAAAATGTAAAAAACATACAAGAGGCTAAAGCAAAAAAAATCTTTTTCATACTTACGGTTTTAGTGTAGCAAGACCACAACCATGCCAAAGGATTCATTTTGTATAAAGGCAATGATTTTTACTTTTCATTCCTCCATCCAACAATGGTGTGATAAGCTATGCAAATATACATTCTTCAAAAATCCTACCTGAAATGTGAAAAGAGATGTAATTCAGCGAATGTTTTCCCCATGTCCTTCAATAATTTTCCTGTAAGCAATTTTCGTTTTTCAACTAATTTCCAAAATTTTTTTAGCAATCAGGAAATCCTTAATTTGTTTTATTTCTCCTTATTTCGTAACTGTATAATGTTGGGGCACTATATTTTTGCCGACAATAAATGTCAGGATCCCTTTATCATATTGCTTTGGTTGGAAACCCCAACAGCGGCAAATCTTCTTTATTCAATGCCCTTACAGGTCTTAATCAAAAAGTGGGCAATTTCCCGGGGGTGACGGTTGATAAAAAAACGGGCGTTTGCACACTTGAGCCTGGTTTCACAACAAATATTATTGACCTTCCCGGCACATATAGCTTATACCCACGCAGGGCAGATGAATGGGTGTCTTACAAAGTGCTGATGGGCATGGACGGCAGTATAAAATCAGACATGGTAGTGCTGGTGGCCGATGCCAGCAACCTGAAAAGAAACCTGCTATTCTGTTCACAGATCATTGATCTGAAAATGCCTGTCATAGTGGCTTTGACAATGGCAGACCTGGCGGCAAAAAAGGGAACACAAATAGATATTGATGCATTGGAAAGAGAACTGGGGGTGCCGGTGATCTCCATTAACCCACGAAAAAACAAAGGACTTAGCCAATTAAAAAAGGTGATTGCTCAAACGGCCAGGCAACAATATAAAGCTCCATTAAGAGATTTTATTGGCATTAAATCGCTGGCGCAAAAACCAGTGGATGAAGTCCGGAGCATTTTTCCGGAACTGAGTGATTATGCGTCTATTCACTATCTAATCAATCATGGGCATTTTCCGCTTTCGTCAGAAGAGCAGCAAAGTTTGAAGCAAATTGAAAAGAAAAACGATTTTAACGCCACCCGGCTACAGGCTGAAGAAATTGTACAGCGATATAGCCGCATCAGGCAGATTATGCAACAGACAGTTGTGGAGCAGGATCCGCTGGAGCGAAAGCTGTTTACAGAAAAACTGGACAATATTTTACTGCACCAAACCTGGGGCTATCTTATTTTACTCTCTGTTTTATTCATTCTTTTTCAAAGCATTTTCTGGCTGGCAGCTTTCCCCATGACGGCTATTGAAAAATCGTTTGCGGTCATCAGTCATTTTTTAAATGGCGTGCTGCCGCACACCTGGTGGAGCGATCTCACCATAAACGGTTTTGTGGCCGGGCTCAGCGGCATATTGGTTTTTGTACCCCAAATCATGATTTTGTTTGGCCTGGTGACCATTTTGGAAGATACTGGATACATGGCCCGCATCAGTTTCCTGAGCGACAAACTAATGCGGAAAGTGGGGCTGAACGGCAAAAGTGTGATGCCCATGATTAGTGGGTTTGCCTGTGCAGTACCCGCCATCATGAGTACCCGCAACATTGAAAACCGGAAGGAAAGGCTACTCACCATTTTGGTAACTCCGCTAATGAGTTGCAGTGCAAGGCTGCCGGTTTTCACCATCCTCATCAGCCTGGTTGTTCCTTCAAAATATTATGCAGGTTTTCTAAGCCTTCAGGGTTTGGTGATGATGGGTCTTTATCTGCTGGGTGTGGTTATGGCCCTCATTGTAAGTTATGTTTTCAAACTGATTATTAAAATTCAGGAGAAAAGTTTTTTCATACTTGAGTTGCCTACTTACCATGCACCACGCTGGTCCAATGTTGGGGTAACAATGGTGGAAAAAGCCCGGATTTTTGTTCGTGATGCGGGCAAGGTCATCATGGTCATCAGCCTGTTACTATGGTTTTTAAGCAGCTATGGCCCTTCGGGAAAAATGGAAAAACTTGCTGCAAAATATGAACTTTTGCAAAAAACGCCGGGTTCAAATACAGCGCAGCTTGCCAAAGATTTTCGGTCAGAAAAACTGCAAAACAGCTATGCAGGCATTCTTGGTCGTGCCATAGAGCCCGCCATTGCGCCATTGGGCTATGACTGGAAGATTGGCATTGCATTGATTACTTCTGTGGCCGCAAGAGAAGTTTTTGTGGGAACAATGGCAACATTGTATAGCGTGGAAGAAGACAACGATAACACTTCGCTGCGCCAAAAAATGAGCAACGCTGTCCGCCCCGATGGCAGCAAGGTTTATACTTTAGCCACAGGTCTTAGCCTGATGGTTTTTTATGTGCTGGCCATGCAGTGTATGAGTACCCTGGCCGTGGTAAAACGCGAAACTAAAACATGGAAATGGCCGGTTATTCAATTGCTTTACATGACTTTCCTGGCTTATGTGATGAGTTTTGTTGTTTATCAACTTGCATCGTAGAAATTTGATTTTCACAGAAAGAGCTGGGTTTGAAAAATCGTTCTTTTTTTTTGGTGACTTCCTCCCAAAATTTTTCTTCTTCTGAAAGAGATTTTTAAAAAATCACATTGCAGGGGACAACATTCGCTTTTAACTCTTTAACTTTCAGTATGATTGTTGTGTAGTTATTGTGCAAGCAAATTTTCTTTCTGTATGAAAAAACTCCTGTTCATTCTTTTTATATTGCCCGTGGTGCTAAACGGTCAATCTAAAAAGGAGAAAAAATTGCTGGCTGCACAGCAGAAAGAAAACCAGGAGGTAATAGCAAGGCTTAAGCGACATATTGACTCGCTGCATACGTTTACCTCAGAAATGGGATATGACCCAAATTTTATAGCCCATTACATTAGTCGGCAGTTTCAATCGGCAGGGCTTGTTTCTTTCGGCACAACCGACATGGTTGTAAATAGCTTTTCTACTGTTGCGGGTCATCCTGATCCCTCCACTTATCTAAAAGTAAACGGTAAGGAACTTACTTTGAATAAAGATTATTTTCCCTTGCCATTTTCTACATCGCAACAGGTAAAAGGCATGCCTGCCATGGCCTTGCGTGAAAGAAACCTTCCGTGGTTTGCCGATCTCAAGGAGCTGACCGATGAAAAGAATTTAAGCGACAGCCAGTTATACAATCTTATATCAACTGAAACGGCACGGGCTGCTGCTAAAGGAGCTACAGCTTTGCTGGTGTATAACACTGCAAAAAACATTAGTCTGATTTATGACCCTTTCCTCTCTTTTGGTGAAAGTGCCATACCTGTTGTTTTTATAACCGAAAAAGGGTTGGAAAAATATTTTCCCGATCATGCTGATCTGCTTGATATAGAATTGAATGTTTTACTGGTAAAGGAGCAAAAGAAAACCTACTGGAATGTACAGGCTTACATTAATAATGCTGCTACAAATACAGTCACCATTTCAGCAAGTTATGGCAGGCATGATCTTAGCCAACCAAATGATTTTTGCGAAGCAGCAATGGTAATTGAAATTGTAAAAATGCTCGCCTTCTCTAAGGCAAAAAACAATAATTACCGGGTACTTGTTTCAGAAATTCCTGGTGAATATACATCCCTACGGGAAAGTAATTATGATTTGTTATTGGATAAAATTTGCCTGACAAATGAAAACAACCAATTGCTTGTAGAGGGTGTAGAAACTTCTTTTTTATGGAAAAAAATTATACCTGCCATTACCCAAAATATTTCTGTAAGGCTTGACAGTACATCATTTCACCGTAACGGATATCATATAGCTCAGCAAATTCCTGTACTGGTTTTTGCATCTGAAAACAAAACCAGCGGATCTATCAACTACGACATGCAAGTATCAGTTTTGAACTTTATGCGGGAAATAGTAGAGGCTGCTGATAGCAAAGGTCACTTACAATATACACAGGCAAAGGAAATCCAAAACAATGACCATCATAATATTGATACTATAGCTTTGGACATTGTCAAAACGAATATTTCTCCATCGACGATTATCTACAAAACAACGGTCAGCCTTGGCATTGTTCCTGATGCAAAATATAAAGGTACGGGGCTGAAAATAAAAGGGATAACTCCAAAAAAAACAGCCTCTATGATAGGCTTGCAACCGGGAGATATTTTTCTGCAGTTAGGAAATTATCCTATTCTGACCCTGCCAGATTATTTACAGGCATTGTCAAACTTTCAACCGGGCGATTCGACGGTTTTAAAAATAAAAAGAGGAAATGAGGATAAAGAAATCTCAGTTGTTTTTTAATACCATTCAAGGCTTAAATGTTTCTGTAAAGTCATAAACCGTATAACTTTACGGCTGCAATGAAACTGGTACTTGACAATACTATTCTGACAGAAGATTTTTTTTCTGATACCCGGCTAATTGGCATTATGGCTCCGGTTAAAAATTATTATTTCTGTTGGCTGCTCAACAATATGCTGGGCTATAGTTTCAGGTTGGATACTGACATAGATAAGCCCCTGCGAAAGAAAAAGAGACAATACCATTTCTCAGTTTATACCCATTCTGAAAACGACTTTTTGAAATACCATCTTTTTCACAATCACTGCGATGGCGAATACCTGCTGCCGGAATTTAGAAATATTGACTTCATGTTGTTAATGAAAGGAGATGTTGTTGAAGATGTGAAATGTGACAATGTCATTAACTCCATTAAAAATATGCCTTCTGTTCAGATGGTTGTAGAACTGACCAACGAAAATATAAAGAACAAGCAGCACCTTGTTTTTTAGAAATGAAAAAAGGCCACCGGGGCGGCCTTTTCATTATTTTTATATCAAACAAGTTTTTAGTGCTCTGTGCTATCCTTCATCATTTTCTGATCGCCAGGCATTTTAGCGGTTGTGTCCGGACCTGGCTTAGTTGACTCAGTATGGGTTTTGTGTTCTTCACTATTTAAATCTCCTTCGTGTGTTGGCTTGCTTTCTTGTGTTTGTGGTTCATCATTTTCATAAATGCCAACAGTTGAGGACGAATCATTGTGGCAGGCGGCAAGGGTGAGTGTTGCGGCAAATAAAAGGGTAGTAATTTTTTTCATTGTGTTTTTTTGTGGAAACAAAACTAAGTCTTGTGAATTTAATTTAGGGATAGAAAATTTAAAAACGCAAGGCAAAACAATCCTCCTGAAAAAATTTTTTGGAGTGGGAATTTTTTCTTCATAAAAAAAACCCGGCGAAAACCGGGTTCTAATAAGCAATAGATTGAAATAATTATCGGGCAATATTTACCGCTCTTTTCTCTCTGATGACTGTCACTTTTATCTGTCCGGGATATGTCATGTCAGTTTGTATTTTTTGGGCTATTTCAAAACTTAGTTTATCGCTGTCGTTATCCGTTACTTTATCGGCTTCCACAATCACTCTCAACTCCCGTCCTGCCTGGATGGCGTAAGCTTTTTCAACACCCTGGTAGGTGAGTGCCAATGTTTCAAGTTCTTTAATTCGTTGCAGGTACTGCTGCATAATTTCTCTCCGGGCACCAGGTCTTGCACCGCTGATAGCGTCGCATGCCTGTATGATAGGCGAAATAACATACTGCATTTCCATCTCATCGTGGTGGGCACCAATCGCATTGATAACGGATGGATGTTCACCATATTTTTCAGCCAGCTTGGCACCAAGGAGTGCGTGGCTTAGTTCTGTTTCTTCATCAGGTACCTTTCCAATATCGTGCAGCAAACCGGCGCGTTTTGCCAGTTTGGGATTCATACCCAGTTCGCTTGCCATTAGTCCGCAGAGGTTGGCAACCTCACGGCTGTGCATCAGCAAATTTTGTCCGTAGGACGAACGGAAACGCATTTTGCCCACAATACGAACGAGGTCTTTGTGCAAACCATGAATGCCGAGTTCAATCACTGTTCTTTCACCAATTTCCATGATTTGGTCTTCCAGTTGCTTGCGGGTTTTTTCCACCACTTCTTCAATACGTGCCGGGTGGATGCGTCCATCAGAAATCAACCTTTGCAGGCTCAATCGGGCTATCTCTCTGCGTAGCGGATCAAACGAAGAAAGGATGATGGCTTCCGGCGTGTCATCTACAATCAAATCCACACCTGTAGCGGCTTCTATGGCTCGGATGTTGCGACCTTCGCGGCCAATAATCTGTCCTTTTATTTCGTCTGTTTCCAGATTGAAAACAGAAACTGCATTTTCAATAGCCTGCTCCGCTGCTGTGCGTTGTATGGTTTGAATAATGATCTTACGGGCTTCTTTGTTGGCCTTTTGTTTGGCATCATCTATTATTTCCTGTTGGATGCTCAATGCACGGCTTTGTGCCTCCTGTTTCAGGCTTTCGATCAATTGATTTCTTGCCTCTTCTGCAGTAAGACCAGCAATTTTTTCTAACCGGCGAATGTGTTCTTCCTGATGTTTTTCCAGCTCAGTTCTTTTCAGGTTGACAATATCGGTCTGTCTGTTCAGATTCTCCCTGATAGCTTCGTTTTCTTTGAGCTGTTTATCAAGGTTGGCTTCTTTCTGGTTAATAGAAACTTCTTTTTGTTTCAGTCGGTTTTCGGTATCACCTATTTTCCGGTTTTTTTCCAGTGTTTCCTTGTCATGTTCGCTTTTTAGTTGAACAAATCTTTCTTTTGCCTCAAGAATTTTTTCTTTTTTAATGGTTTCGGCCTGTGTTTGGGCATCACCGATTATTTTTTTTGCCCGATCTTCAGCTTCAGCTTCCTTTTTTCCCAGTTCTTCCAATTGTTTGGAAGTATCCCTCGCAAAAAGGAATTTACCCGCTATTATTCCTATTACAAGGCCAATAATGGCACCTATGACAATCATCATGTTGATTCTTATTTATTTTTAAGTGGTTATAGTTTATTAGCATCTCTTGATTTTTTGGTAAAAATTTCAAGTAGCAAGTTTGCGAAGATAAATATTATATAAACAGGAAAATGAGTTAGCAAAATGATTCCTTCAAAATGCGGAAAGTGGTGTTATTTTTAACCGGCAGCCATTGTGAAAATGAACCAATAAACTAGCTAACCAATTAACCATGGTTATAAGTTGTTTTCTTTTTTGGGACGTCTTGCAAAACGCAATGAATAGATGAGCAATGAAATTCCTGAAAGAAAAAGTAGACCCAATAATACAATGCTGACCAATGCAAAAATGTAATGCCAATCTGATTTTGTGAAGCTGTAATGGCCAATGGTGCGTATGCACGAAATGATAACGGGGACAATCAATATTAAAACAAGCAGGATGGTAGATCTTAAAAAATTAGTCCTCATAAAAAATTTTGGCGTATTTACTGTAAAGCTTTGGTGATCAGTTGTTCAATTTTATGAAGTTTTTGTTCGCTTTCTGTATTTGCGGATTGTTGCGTGGTTGGTTTTTGTTGCTCTGTGGCGTACCATAGGAGTGCCATAGCCACATAATCCTGCATGTCTTTTCCGGCGAAGTTTGTTTTGAACTCAATGATTTTTTCATTGATTGTTTTTACAGTCAGCCTCACCATTTCTTCATCCTCAGATTCTATCTTCAGCCGATAGCTTCGGTCGGCAATGAGAATGTTGACAGGTATTAGATTGTTTTTCATGCTTTTATGAATGTAAAAGTGAAAGGCATTTGTCTATATTTTTCAGGTAAACATTAATGCGGTTTTCAAGTTCTTTTTTAGAATTTTTTTCCATGCCCTCTCCGTTAATTATTCCAGCATCTGCCTGTTGCTTTAGTTGATTCTTTTCTGCGGTTGCATTGTCCAGTTGTTCTTTCAGCCGTTTTGTTTCTTTTTGCAATTGCCCATTTTCTTTTTGCACAATGCTATATTGCTTCAGCAGTTGCAAAAGCTTTTCTTCTATTCTTGCTACCTGGTCATTGATACCATTCATTTTCTAAAAAAATTATTTCCTGATTTCTGCCAAAAGTTCTTTTTCAAAACCTTGGATCAGTTTGTTCATCATGCTGTCAGTTTCTTTGTCTGTCTGTGTTTTTTCTTCATCGGAAAAAACAAAACTGACCGCCATTGATTTTTTGCCGCTGCCTAATTTTTCACTTTCAAAAATATCGAACAATTGCATGTCGTGCAGGGTATTCAATTTTAATTTTTTGACCACATTCTCCACCATGTCATATGTCGTGCTACTATCCACTATCAAAGCGAGGTCCCGCTGTACTGTAGGAAATTTTGCAACTTCCTTGTAAGTAATCGAAAGATTCGCAGACAGGGTTAGCAATTCCTTCCAATTAAGATCAACGACATGCACTGGTTGTTTGATGTCAAACATTTTCAACTGCGCCTGGCTCACTTCGCCAATAGTAACCAGTTCTGTATTCCTTACGTTACCTTTTAGTGCTATCGCAAAATGTGTTTCATCCGACTTGGTATAAACCGGCGGTTTGAAGCCGCAAAGCTGAACCAAAGCTGTTGCAATTCCTTTTGCAGTGTAAAAATCCGAGATGGCTTCCTTTGTTTTCCATGATTGCTTTTGGCTGTTTCCGGTCATGTACAGTGTCATGTGTTCCACCTCGGAGTATTCGCCTATGCCGCTGGTGTGGTATGTTTTACCAAATTCAAACAACCGCAGATCTTTGTTTCTCCGGTTAATATTATAGCTGATGGTTTCCAGCCCGGATTCTATCATAGATGGCCGCATCACATCTAAGTCTGCACTTAGGCTGTTAATCATTTTCACGGTGGTTTTCAACTCTTCTTCGCCGTAGTAGCGGCTGTTGGTAATGGAGTTTGTAACGATTTCACTAAAGCCAAGACCAGTCAGAAACCCTGCTATTTTTTCTTTCAGATTTTCCTTCAAAATGTTTTCATCCAGCGATGGGGTGAAAGTCATGGATGCGGGAATGTCCACATTGTCAAGGCCATCTATCCGCAATATTTCTTCCACAATGTCGGCAGGCAAAGTGATGTCGGGTTTGCTGAATGGCACCGCCACACGAATCTCATCAAGACCTTCCTTTTGTATGTCAAAACCAAGCCCGGTGAGTATTTTTTTGACCGTTTCTGAATGATAATTTTTGCCGCTCAGTTTTTTCAGATAATGATATTTGAGCGACACTTCGGTTTTGTTTTCCGGGTTGGGAAATATATCAACAATGTCAGAAGAAATTTCGCCGCCTGCTACTTCTTTTATCAGCAGGGCAGCACGTTTCAGCACATTGACCACATTGGAAATATCTACTCCTTTTTCAAACCTTGTTGCTGCATCTGTGCGCAGTCCGTGGCGGAAAGAGGTCTTTCGGATATTAGTTGGATTGAACCAGGCACTTTCGATAAATACATTTTGCGTAGCAGTAGAAATACCACTTTGGGCTCCGCCAAATACACCCGCTATGCACATACCTTCTCTGCTGTTGGCAATCAAAATGTCTGCACTGTCCAGTTTTCGTTCTTTGTCGTCTAATGTCACAAACGGTTCACCTTCTTTGGCTCCCCTTACTATTACGGTGTTTCCGCTTATTTTGTCTGCATCAAAGGCATGAAGAGGTTGCCCCGTTTCATGAAGAATATAATTGGTGATGTCAACGATGTTGTTAAGCGGTTTTTGACCAATAGCGTTCAGACTGTCTTTTAGCCACTGCGGACTCTCTGCAATGCTCACACCGCTGATACTCACTCCTGAATAGCGTTTGCACAGCTCCTCATTTTCAATTACCACTTTGAATGGAAGTTGATTGTTGTCGGCCTTGAAAACCGCAGGGAAAGGGCTATTGGGTTTTGCATCGCGGTTTTCGTGGTGGCTGAGCCAGGCGCACACATCTTTAGCCACGCCCATATGGCTCATGGCATCCATGCGGTTTGGGGTCAGGCCTATTTCAAAAATCCAGTCAGAATATATTTGAAAATAGTCGGCTGCTTTAGTACCAACAGTTACATCATCAGGCAATATCATAATGCCGTCATGGCTGCTGCCGAGACCCAATTCGTCCTCGGCACAGATCATGCCCAGGCTTTCTTCACCTCTTATTTTGGCGGCTTTCATGGTCATGGGTGTGCCATTGTAGGGGTACAAAGTTGTACCAACTGTTGCCACCATTACTTTTTGCCCCTTTGCTACATTGGCTGCTCCGCAAACAATTTTCACGGGTTCGGCAGCGCCAATGTTTACAAGGGTCAGTTTCAGTTTATCAGCATTGGGATGCTGGCTCACATCCAAAACATAACCTGCTACCACGCCCTCAAGACCGCCTTTAATGCTCTCAAACTTTTTAAGGCTTTCTACTTCAAGACCTATTGAAGTCAGGATTTTGGCTAGTTTTTGAGGATCTGATTCTTCAGGCAGGTATTTGCAAAGCCATTTATAACTGATTGTCATTCGAATCTTATTTCTTTTGTAATAAATTGCAAATATAGCTGGTGCAAAGCGGTTTTGAGGTGAAAATGCAGGAAGTTGAAAACAGGAAAAAACAAAGTTTAAAAAGCATTTTGCATCGAAGCAAAATTGTCTTTACAAATGGATAAAAGAGAACGTTTTTAAAGTCCAAACACTATCAGTAAAATTACGCAAATCGCCACGCGTATTTTTGCTAAGAAAATGTACGAATGCAGTAAAATCACACAATAAATTTTGAAACCCTTGCTGCCACAAAGTTTGAGCGATTTTTGTAAAATCCCTCTTTTTTTAGCTAATTTATTTGCTCCTTAAAACCTAATTTCCACCCACATTTCTTTTCTAACAAGCCTATGTGAATTCAGGCAAAATTTTTCGGAAAACTTTTTTGATTTGTGGAAATCTTAGCAAGCCCTGTGGCTAACTAATAGCAGAATGTTGGTAAATTGAGGTTGTTGTGAGTGAAAATGTGGATGAAAAAAGAATAACTATAGTTTGCCTAAAATTTCTTTTGTCGTTTTTCTTCGGTCTATATTCGTTGCCCCGCAGAAGTTTGGTAACAATTTATTCATCTTGGCAAAGAATAGAAAATTTACTAAAATGACACGGAAAAGCACATCAGCAAAACCAATAATACCCTTAATTGAACATGGATTTTACAAATCTTAATAAAGACAAAAAAAGCAGGAGGAAACCGGCTCTCGACCTCAGCACCATGATGTATGGCAAAGTGCCTCCACAGGCTAAGGAACTGGAGGAGGCTGTGCTGGGTGCCATCATGCTGGAAAAAAGCGCTTTTGACAATGTTGTTGAAATATTAAAACCTGAGTGCTTTTATGTAGATGCACACCAAAAAATTTTCAGGGCTTTTCAATCTTTACAACTCAAAAGCGACCCAATTGACATTCTCACCGTTGTTGAGGAATTGAAAATGAGGGAAGAGCTGGATATGATTGGTGGCCCTTATGCCATCACCAGGCTGACAAATATGGTAGTATCCACGGCCAACATTGAAGCCCATGCGAGGATTATTTTGCAGAAGTTCATTCAGCGGGAGTTGATCAGGATCAGTGGCGAAATTATTGGCGATGCTTATGAAGACAGCACAGACGTGTTCGATTTGCTGGATGAAAGCGAAAGCAAAATGTTCAACATCACCAACAATTATCTCAAGAAAAATTTTGACGACATAGGAACGGTTTTGGTCAAAACCATCCAGCGGATAGATGACCTGCGCAATAAGCAGGAAGACATTTCAGGGGTGCCGACTGGTTTTCCATCGCTTGACAGGCTCACGTTTGGATGGCAGCCTACCGATCTCATTATTTTGGCGGCTCGCCCTTCGGTTGGTAAAACTGCATTTGCCCTCAACCTAATGCGCAGTGCGGCTCTTCATCCTACCAAACCAACAGGAGTAGCCTTTTTTAGCCTGGAAATGAGCAGTGCGCAACTGGTGCAGCGTATCCTGAGTGCAGAAAGTGAAATCATGCTGGAAAAAATAAACCGGGGCAAGCTCGAAGATTATGAAATGCAGCAATTATACAGTAAAGGAGTGACTAAACTGTCCGATGCACCAATGTTCATTGACGACTCTGCAGCACTTAACATTTTTGAATTCAGGGCCAAAGCCAGGCGATTGGTCAACAAACACAAGGTAGGCTTAATCATTATTGACTACCTGCAACTGATGAGCGGCAGCGGCGACAAAAACAGCAACCGCGAACAAGAAATCAGCCGTATATCCAGGGATTTGAAAAGTCTTGCCAAAGAATTACAGGTACCTATCATTGCCCTCAGCCAGTTGAGCCGTGCCGTGGAAACCCGCAAAGAAAGCAAGGTTCCCCAGTTAAGCGACCTTCGTGAATCCGGTGCCATTGAACAGGATGCCGACATGGTTATGTTCCTATACAGGCCGGAATATTATGAAATAAACACTAACGAACACGGCGAAAGCAACAAGGGCGAAACCCATGTGCGCATAGCCAAACACCGTAACGGTAGCCTTGACAACATAAAACTAAAGGCGCTACTGCACATCCAGAAATTTGTTGAGTATGAAGATGGTGAGGGTAATGATAATGGCTATCCACCCCAGGGAGGAAGCTGGAAACCAATTCCATCGGGTGGGGGCGGACCGGCTGCGCCAAATGCTGGCAATGATGGTGCAAAACTGTTCATTCAAAAAGGTAGTAAAATGAACAGCGGCGGGTTTGATGAGGGATTGGACGAAGCTGCACCGTTTTAAAATAATGTCACCTGATTAACTCTTGATAATATAGTCAAAATGGTTGGCAGAAACTCGTCGAGCCTAAAGCAGAAAATGGTTTCGATGAATTAAAATGAAACCCTTTTCAATTTGAATACTAGACCAAAAATCTTTTTGGGATTGTGGCGGTAATTTGATTATGGGTGTTCGCAATAATAAAACAGCCTTACAAATGCAAATTCTACGGACTTTTTTTTCAGTGGAATAATAAAGTTTTATAGGTTAAAAACCTCTCTATTTATTTCGGAAATGGATAATGGAGCAGCAGATTTACCGCGATCTGATCACGTATACTGGCATTTCAGAAAGTAGTATTAAGTCGCTTTAAGCGCTTTGTTTCAAAAGTTCAGAATTTGCTGGTTAAACTAAAGCATAAACCACTTACCCATTGAGGTTCTTATTTTATCCTGATGCATTTTTTAAAAGATGTCTGGTACACATCAAACGATGGGTAAAGGATTACCTAAAGCACAAGCCCTAAAATACTTCCATAGCTTAATTTAGGGTTATGGTTATTTGACTTTTAAAATAACGTGAGTTTTGGGTCTAACTATTTGGTTATTAACAGGTGTAGATAAAAAGTTGTTGGAAAAAATCATGGTATGAACAAAATTGTAGTTCCTCAACTACGCCATACCATGATTATTAATGAA